>JBDKJW010000316.1:0-2558 GCA_039796395.1 Bacteroidota bacterium | reverse complement strand
GGCAATACTTTTAATAAGAACCCGAATACTATTAGTGTTCAAAATTATACTTTTAAAATTCCGATGAATCCTACAAAAGCGGCAACATCTGCTGCAACGCCATTAGGCCCAATTGGGGTTTCTTTAAATGGGGTAGCTTTCTTTAATCAGTATGCTGGTCCTTCTCAGCCACTTACCAATGAAATTGTTTCTTTCGATCAGTATTGGGGGCACCCAGCACAAGGAGGTGATTATCATTACCATGTGGAGCCATTGTATTTAACAACGGTGAAAGCTTCTAAGTCGGCTTTATTAGGATTTTTATTGGATGGATTTCCGGTATATGGTCCAACAGAAAATGGAGCCACTGTTAGCAATAGCAATTTAGATGCATTACATGGCCATTCACATGCTACTACAGAATATCCTAATGGTATTTATCATTATCATATTACATCAACAGATCCTTATATAAATGGAAGTGGATTTTATGGTACAGCGGGTACGGTTACTAAGTAGTGTTTTTGTTTTGTTATTAGTCGCGGCTTGTAGTAACGATTCACAAAACAGGTACAAACAGTATAATCATGCTAGCATTAAGCCCCTTATTAGTGATGGTATTTTGGTTTGGAATCAACAGCCATTTACAGGCATTATTTACTCGCTCGATTCGCTTACAAAAGATACACTAGAGATTGTTTGTTTTAAAGAAGGCAAAGAAGAAGGGGAGTGGAAGCAGTTTTATAGTGGGGGTAAATTAAAAGAACGGAGATATTTTAAAGATGGTAAGAAAGTTGGCCTACTCGCTAGTTGGTGGCCTAATGGAAATAGAAAATGGGCATATCATTTTAAAGATGGGGAATATGAGGGGGAATGCAAAGAGTGGAACCCGGCAGGTTTGTTGGTAAAGCGAATGCATTATGTAAATGGCTATGAAGAAGGGCCTCAACAGTTTTATTATGATAATGGAAAAGTGAAAGCGAACTATACCATGATAGGGGGGAGGCGCTATGGTTTATTAGGAACAAAAAATTGCGTGAATGTATCGGATAGTATTTTTAAGAAATTATAGCTGGCTTTTATTATTACTATTGATTGCATGTAATGAAACTTCAATGGTAAACAGTTTGCCTTATTACAACACGCCCGATTTTACACCTCATTTTATAGCTGCGAGCGAAGCGAAGCAGCGGATCAATCACACTATTGCGCCTTTTTCCTTTACCAATCAGCACAATCAAATAATCAATAATAAATCCATTAAAAATAAAATTCACGTTGCCAACTTTATATTCACAAGCTGTGGTAGTATTTGTCCGAAAATGACTCATAACCTCAAACTCGTAGATTCAGCTTTTGCGAATGATAAGGATATCGTGCTACTTTCTTATTCTGTTACGCCATGGATAGATAGCGTACCTCGATTGAAATTATTTGCACAGAATTATAAAATTAATAATCCCAACTGGCATTTGCTTACTGGTGATAAAAGTGCAATCTACACTTTAGCACGCCGCTCTTATTTTGCTGAAGAAGATTTGGGTTTTACCAAAGACAGTACGGAATTTCTACATACCGAACACACCATGCTGGTAGATCGTACGGGCCGCCTCCAGCTGATCAAAGATATACGGGTGCTGAAGAAGGAGGATCGCGAGTAGTAGTTAGCATTTGCCTACATAGTTCTGCCACGCTTTAGAACTTACGACCCTGCCACCCCTTCGGGGTTAGAATTATATCACCCCTTCGGGGTTAGAGTTATGTCACCTCTTGGGGGTTAGAATTATGTCACCCCTTCGGGGTTAGAGTTATGCCATCTCTTTGGGGTTAGAGTTATAGCATCCCTTCGGGGTCTTATTGTAATGAACTCCGAAGGAGTGAAATTACTGTAAGCTAGTATGGAAGAAAAGTATCCTAACCCCGAAGGGGTGATATTATAAACTAGACCTTGAATCACTCAAAAAAGTCAAATAAATATTTATCTTCATGAGGTACTTCAAACTCTTTTAAAAGTGTTTTATACTCTTCCTTGAAAGTTTGTTTTCGGTGATGTGCTTCTTGGTTTAAGATATAGTTATAGATCATAGAAACTTGCCAATGAGAATAAGAGAATACGCCATATCCTTCTTGCCATGAAAATTTCTTTCTTAAGTATCGTTGTTCATTGATAAAATTTGATGAGTTATTTTTTATGTCTCTTATTAAATCAGGAATATTCATGCTTGGCTTAAAACCTACAAATAAATGAACATGATCTTCAACCCCATTTACAATAATGGATTTATGTTTCTTTGCAGTGATAATACCGCTCATATATTTAAATACTTCTCCTCTCCATTCAGTAGATAGAAGTATTTCTCTGTATTTTACTACTATTACATACTGTAGATAAATTTGAGAATAGGTTCCTGCCATACAGCAATATATAAGCACTTATTAGTTTATACAAGGTATACGTTTAAATCAGGTGTTTATACCTATTATAGGCATTTTCGTACCTTTGCAGCAATGAAGGCAAAAACCCTAAAAAAAGACAAAGTAAATATTATTACACTGGGCTGTAGTAAGAATTTGGTGGA
>JBDKJW010000315.1:0-3156 GCA_039796395.1 Bacteroidota bacterium | reverse complement strand
TATAGGTTATAGTTATTGCATCATTTTACGGAGTTGTGCAGAAAGTATAAATAAAATAACCGCTGCAGCACCCACCATAATTACAAACATCATAAAGTATTCATTCAAATTATGTATGCCAATACCCATGATATACGTTGTTTTATTATCTGGGTAGAGTGCGCTTAGTTGTCCGGCTAATTTATTCGCAAACGCATTCGCTGTATACCATACAGCCATTAATAAAGAAGCGAATTTGATGGGTGATAATTTATTGACCAATGATAACCCAATAGGTGATAAACATAGCTCACCACATGTTTGCATAAAGTACAAACCCACTAACCATATCATGCTTACTTTAATACCAGGCTGTACATTTTTAACGCCAAAGAAAATCCATAAATAACCCAATGATAATAGTAACAACCCCATCGCCATTTTAAAGGGAGAGGATGGTTCACGCTTTCCCAACACTACCCAAAGCCATGCAAAAGCAGGGGCTAGTAACACAACAAAAATGGAATTTAACGATTGAAAAAAACTGGTAGGTACGGTATAACTACCAATAGCTCTATTGGTTTGTTCTTCTGCAAAAAAAGTAAGTGAGGCACCTGCTTGTTCAAAAGCACTCCAAAAGAAAATAACAAAAAAGGATACGGTAAATATTACGCCTATCTTTTTCTTTTCTAAACTTGTTAATCCCTTATCAGAAAAAATAAAAAAAGCAATGATGCTTATACAGGCAATTAATAAATAGAAAATATAACTAAATACTTTTGCATCTATATATATAAGTCCAATAGTAATAGCAGAAAATACAGTAAGTACCCCAACAACAGTTAAGGGCTGGTAAATACTTTTTGCCACATTTGCTGGTACTAAACCTAATACTTCTCCTTGCGGACTTTTAATATGCTTATTATGTAATAATTGCATTACTGCTACCCCAATTAACATAGCAATACCTCCTGCAAAGAAGCCCCATTTAAAATCTTCGGGGTTACCGGTATCGCCAAAAAAGCCACAAACAATGGGGCCAATGGCACCACCTACATTAATACCCATATAAAAAATGGTATAGGCCGAATCGATTCGCTTATCGCCCTTTTCATAAAGCTGACCAACCAAAGAAGCAATATTTGCTTTAAAAAATCCATTTCCTGCGATCATACATCCGAGCCCAGAAAAGAAAAGTATGGCCGATAAATCGGGGTTGGAACTATATAAAGAGCCACAGAAAAAAAGGATAAATTCTCCAATAGCCATTACTATCCCCCCTGAAATAATGGAAAGTTTATTCCCCCAATATCTATCTGCCACATAACCTCCTAATAATGGAGTGAGATAAACCAAGCTTGTATAACTACCATATAATTGAGAGGCAAATACTTTATCGAAAAGTAGTGCCTTGGTCATGAACAGTACCAATACCGCCCGCATACCATAATAGTTAAAGCGCTCCCACATTTCTGTGGCGAATAAAACATATAATCCTTTAGGATGACGTTGGGAGGCAGGTGATTGCAACATAAGTTAGCCTTTAGTAGGTAGTGGTGGCCGTGAGCATGCACTAGCTTGGCAAATGACCCACAGCCAGCATTGCGATAAGCTTTATCTAGCCCCCGGAAACGCAGGTACAGCAACAGTTGGCACTTATGTGGCCGTTTCTCCAACCGATTTTGAGGCCGTTAAAACAACCTGTATAGAAAAACAAATAAATATGCTGGTTGTAGGTGCTGAAGAACCTTTGGTGAAGGGTATCTATGATTTCTTTCAACATGATCCTGCGCTTCAATCTATTATTGTTGTTGGCCCCTCTGCCGCCGCAGCTCAGTTAGAGGGCAGCAAAGCGTTTAGTAAACAATTTATGCTGCGGTACCAGATTCCAACAGCTGCCTATGCTGAGTTTACGGCGCAGAATTATGAAGAAGGGAAGCAATATATTGCCAAGCATGCTCTACCTGTTGTGCTAAAAGCCGATGGTTTAGCTGCGGGCAAGGGTGTTGTAATCGCTGAAAGCATAGAAGCGGCACTAGCAACTTTCGATGCTATGATTGTAGACAAACAGTTTGGTACCGCCAGTGAAAAAGTGGTAATTGAGCAGTTTCTACAAGGCATAGAAGTAAGCGTTTTTGTGCTTACCAATGGCGATGCATGGCATATAGTTGGTCACGCTAAAGATTATAAACGCATCGGTGAGGGAGAAACTGGCTTAAATACAGGCGGAATGGGCTGTGTAAGCCCGGTTCCGTTTATGGACGACACTTTTATGCAAAAGGTAAAAGACCGGATTATTGAACCAACCATTGCCGGCCTAAGGGCTGAAAGCCTTACCTACCATGGTTTTATCTTTTTGGGGTTGATGAATGTGGGGGGTGAGCCTTATGTGATTGAGTATAATTGTAGAATGGGCGATCCGGAAACAGAAGTAGTGATGCCACGTTTACAAACCGACCTTGTAGCGCTATTTGCAGCCATGGATAATGGCACTTTAGAAGATGCAAATATTAGTTTCGATACCCGTTCAGTAGCTACAATTATGGCGGTAAGTGGAGGTTATCCGGGTGATTATGAAAAAGGCAAAAAAATTCAGCTGCCTCAAAGCAATATGATCGATAAAGATCAATTTATTTTTCATGCAGGTACTCAACAGCATGGAGAAGATATAATAACGGCTGGTGGTAGAGTGCTTACCGTTACCTCTTTTGGGGAGACCATTACGGAAGCCGCTAACCGTTCGCGCCAACTGCTTGGTAGTATTGATTTTGAGGGAATGTATTTTCGGCGCGATATTGGCTATGAATTTGTGTAGGTGTTTGTTAATTCAAGTATTTTCAAGCACCTTTGCATGCAATTACTAACGATTACAAGATTTTAATATACATGGGCTTATTTAACTTTTTTACGCAAGAGATTGCCATGGACTTGGGTACGGCAAATACCCTGATTATTCATAATGATGATGTAGTAGTAAATGAACCTTCAATTGTTGCACTAAACCGCAATAATATGAAAGAGGTTTTAGCCGTAGGGAAGAAGGCATTAATGATGCACGAAAAAACACACGAGAGCATCAAAACTATTCGTCCGTTGAAAGACGGTGTTATTGCCGACTTTAATGCTGCGGAATTAATGATCAGGGAATTAATGAAAATGATCTATCCCAAAAAACCA
>JBDKJW010000314.1:0-3522 GCA_039796395.1 Bacteroidota bacterium | reverse complement strand
ACCAGCAGCTTCAAAAGCATTTACAGCTGCATCAAATCCATAATTAAAAATAGACACCATCCCTTCTATATGAACACCGGCAGCTTTCAAAACATCCACCACTTGCAAACTACTTTTACCAGTAGAAATTAGATCCTCAATTACTAGTATGCGTTGTCCACTTTTGTACGCTCCTTCAATCTGGTTACCTAAGCCATGTTCTTTGGGTTTAGGCCGTACATATATAAACGGAAGTTTTAACTGATCCGCTGCTAAAGCACCCCAAGGAATACCTGCTGTGGCTACACCAGCCAATGCTTCCACATCGGGAAAATGTTCAAAAATTACATTGCATAACTCACTCTTTACAAAATCACGCACATAAGGAAAGGAAAGCACTTTTCTATTATCACAATAAATCGGACTCTTCCAGCCACTGGCCCAAGTAAAGGGGTTGTTTGCACTCAACTTTACCGCTTCAACCTGCAACAATTTCTCTGCAACTGCTTTTTCGTTTGTCATGCTGCGAATTTAACAACTTGCACTTGCATTTTCGGCTATCAAATTTTCACATCTTATCTTCACAATAGAAAATAGTTACATGAACAAACCCATAATTGTAGCCGCAGGCGGATTAGTACAAAATCCTTCTAAAGAAGTTTTACTCATTTTTAGAAGAGGGTTCTGGGATTTACCAAAAGGCAAACTCGATGAAGGTGAAACAATAGAAGCCTGTGCCATAAGAGAAGTAGAAGAAGAAACGGGGTTGAAGCAATTAATACTGAACCATTTCATCACAATTACCACCCATGAATATTTCGATAAATATCTGGTTAAAGAAGTGATAAAAGAAAGTCACTGGTATGCCATGACTATCCATGATTATCAAACAGGTGTTCCTCAAACAGAAGAAGATATTACAGACATGAAATGGGTTTCATTGAAAGACATAAGTAGTTATTTCCCCAACATGTACCCTACAATTATAGATCTAATCAAACTTTTCGTTTCAATATAGCCACAGTAATTCTGCTTACACAAATAAGCTTATTGGCTTCGTCGTAAATTTTTATTTCCCACACTTGCGATGTAGCACCCATATGAAGTGGCGTGGTAATACCTGTAACAAATCCACTCTTTGCACTGCGTAAATGATTGGCATTTATTTCTTGTCCTACACAAATAAATTTATCATGATCAATAACCAGCGCCGCCCCAATGCTACCAATTGTTTCTGCTAAGGCCACAGATGCACCACCGTGTAATAAACCATATGGTTGTTTGGTTCGATGATCTACCGGCATGGTAGCTTTTAAATAATTATCACCCAGTTCTGTAAACTGAATACCAATATGTTCGCCCATAGTGCCCTTACCTAAACCAGCAAGGTCTTCAATACAAAGATCTTTTTTAAACCAAATAGCAGCCATAGGTTACTTCGATTTCAATGTATTGATTACTGCCTGCGGCAAGAATGGCGAAGCATCTCCTCCATTCCGTAAAATATCTCTTACAATGGTAGACGCTACAGAAGTGTATTTAGGCTCACCGGTTAAGAATATCGTTTCAATATTACTATCAAGGGTTCTATTGGCATCGGCTATCGTTTTCTCATATTCAAAATCACTTACATAGCGAATACCTCTCAAAATAAATCGCGCACCAATTTGTTTACAGTAGTTAATGGTTAATCCATCACTTTAGGCTCATTATTGTAAATCTCCCTAAACCACTGCATTCTTTGCTCAGCGCTAAACATAGGATTTTTGGTAGAATTGATTCCAATACCTACAATTATTTTATCGAACAATGGCAATGCCCTGTTGATAATATCAGTATGACCCAATGTTACCGGATCAAATGTGCCTGGAAATAAACAAATGCGTTGCATATTGAAGAGTTACGGGTTGCGAGTTACGAGTTACGGGTTCCAGCTAATAAATAAAGTACCGCCATCCTCACGGCTACTCCATTTTCTACCTGGTTCAAAATAATAGAATGAGGTCCATCGGCTACATCACTATCCAATTCCACCCCGCGATTGATTGGCCCGGGGTGCATAATCACAATTTCCTTTCCTAGTTTATCCAACATTCTTCTGTTGATACCGTATGCTAAATTATATTCTCTTAAAGAGGAAAATAAGGGCTGGTTTTGCCTTTCTAATTGAATGCGCAATACATTCGCCACATCACACCATTGAAGCGCTTGCTGAACATTATAACTCACTTTTACACCTAATGCCTCAGCTATATAAGTGGGAATTAAGGTAGGCGGACCAACCACCATTATTTCAGCACCCATTTTCTTTAACAAATACATATTACTCAATGCCACGCGACTGTGCATAATATCACCAATAATCGCCACTTTAAGTCCTTCTAACCTACCTGTTTTTTCTTGCATCGAAAAAGCATCCAATAAAGCCTGTGTAGGATGCTCATTAATGCCATCGCCCGCGTTCACAATAGCTGCAGGTATATGTTTGGCTAAGAAATGCGGTGCACCCGAAGCACTATGTCGCATCACCACCATATCTACCTTCATACTCAGGATATTATTCACCGTATCTAGTAAGGTTTCGCCTTTTGCGGCCGAAGAACTACTGGCTGTGAAGTTGAGTACATCGGCAGATAATCTTTTCTCCGCCAATTCAAAACTCATACGCGTACGGGTAGAATTTTCGTAGAAAAGGTTCACAATCGTTACATCGCGCAAAGAAGGTACCTTCTTTACCGGCCTTTGTAAAACTTCTTTAAATTGATTAGCAGTAGATAAAATAAGCTGAATATCTTCCTTCGTGAGATCCTTGATACCAAGTAAGTGTTTGGCTTGCAGTTCCATTAAAGGTCAAAGATAATAGTTTACAATAATATCACTTCGTCTTTTTCCTCACGCCCCTTCCAATGCACTTTTACCTTATCGGAGAGGATGGTATCAATCGCTTTCCCGGCAAAATCGGGCTGAATGGGTAATTCTCTACTAAAACGCCTATCAATCAATACACAAAGCGATACTTTTTTGGGTCGGCCAAAATCTAGCAAGGCATCCAATGCCGCACGAATCGTTCTGCCCGTATACAATACATCATCTATCAATATCACTTTCTTATTCTCAATACTAAAGGGAATATCGGTGGTATTGGCAATATGTAGCGATTGGCGCACATCGTCTCTATAAAAAGTAATATCGAGTTTACCATAGTGAATACGAGCGGGATCGATAATGGTGCCCAACTCCTGCACTACTCTATCACTCAAAAAAATACCCCTAGGCTGTAGGCCAATAATCACAGCATCTTCCAACGCAGGATTATTCTCCAGTATTTGATGCGCCAAGCGTTTTACTGTAAGCGCCATTTGTTCGGCCGACAAAATTGTTTTCAAAAAAGAAAATTTTGAATAAAAATAGGGCTTCTTCTTTACTTTGTGCCTCATGCTTTTGCTCGAACAGATAGAATTAGTACAATTTAGGAACTATACAAGTACAAAAAATACTTTTACCGAAAGAATTATAGGCATTTGTGGCGCTAATGGAACGGGT
>JBDKJW010000313.1:0-3156 GCA_039796395.1 Bacteroidota bacterium | reverse complement strand
AATTGCCGGCACTATTCAAAACGATATACTTAAAGAATACGCAGCAAGAGGCACTTATATTTATCCACCTAAACCTTCTATGCGTATCATCACTGATATATTTGAATGGTGTAGCAAGGAGTTACCCAAGTGGAATACGATTTCTATTTCTGGCTATCATATCCGCGAAGCAGGAAGCACTGCAGTACAAGAAATTGCTTTTACCCTAAGTAATGGTAAAGCGTATGTAAAAGCAGCACTAAAAAAGGGATTAGATATTAATGTGTTTGGAAAGCGACTTTCCTTCTTCTTCAATGCTCATAACAACTTATTTGAAGAGGTGGCCAAGTTTAGAGCAGCTCGTAAAATGTGGGCCACAATTATGAAAGAATTAGGCGCCACTGATGAGAAAGCCATGATGCTTCGTTTTCATACACAAACGGGTGGGGCAACACTTACAGCACAACAGCCTCTGAATAATATTTGTAGAGTTACCGTACAAACATTAGCAGCCGTATTAGGTGGTACACAAAGTTTACATACGAATGGCTATGATGAAGCATTAAGCTTGCCCACCGAAGAAGCAGCAAGAATTGCACTTAGAACCCAACAAATTGTAGCTTTTGAGAGTGGCGCGCCAGATACTGTAGATCCTTTAGCAGGCAGTTAGAAGCACTTACAGCCGAAGTTGAAAACAAAGCTTGGGACTTAATAGCAAAAATAGACGCAATGGGTGGTAGCGTAAGTGCTATTGAAGAAGGATTTATGCAAGATGAAATTGCACGCAGCGCCTATGCATACCAAAAAAATATTGAACAGGGAGAAAAGATTATTGTTGGGGTAAATAAATTTACAGTTGATAAAGAAACACCAGTGCCTGGCTTTAAAATTGATGATAGTATCCGTACCATTCAATCTCAAAAATTAGAAGCATTAAGGGCAAAGCGAAATCAAATAGCCGCAGATGCATCTTTACATGCCATCAAAAAAGCCGCAGCTACCAATGATAATTTAATGCCATTGGTAATTGCAGCTGTTGAAAATTATTGTACACTGGGTGAAATTGCAGATACGCTTCGAAACACTTTCGGAGAGTATAAATAGCCTGTTCTTACAACACTACTATCAACGCATAAATAACACCTGGTATCCAAAATAATAAGGTTAGTAATACGCTTAACCAAAACTTACCGTTTATAGCACCTTCATGTAACCCTACAGCCAATGGAGGTAATAAAATAGCCAATATGGCTAATAAAACTTTATTCGTTGAAGCTTCACCGGTTGCTTTCTGCGCTTTATAAGAAGCGATCGATTTCTTAACTTCAGCAATCTTCGCTTTTCTATCAACCCTTGATAAACTTTTGAATTCTGTCATCGCATGCTGAATAGCAATATCATCCGGAATTACTGTTGTATTGGTAACAGTAGATTCTGTAGGCGTGGCTGTTTCTCCAGATACAGTGGCTTTTGAACTAACAAACAAACCAACTGCAGCAGTAAGCATAAATAGTTTTTTCATATTGTAAGGTTTATAGTTGAAAGATATTTCTTTTTATTATCTTTTGCAAAAATTTAAGTATGCACAAAATACTTTCTGTTTATGGGTTTGTTTTTCTTTTTTGGGGGGCGATGGCAAATGCACAACCTGCTAATCTTGATAAACTTATAGAGGTTACAACAACTAAAGTAGTAAGCTGGAGAAGATATTTTCACGAAAACCCAGAGCTCAGTAACCGAGAATTTAATACCTGTAAGAAAATTGAAGCCACGTTAAAAGAATTTGGTATAGAAACACGTATCATAGCTAAAACCGGTGTTGTAGGTGTTTTAAAAGGTGGTAAACCGGGCCCTGTAATAGCCCTACGTGCAGATATTGATGCATTACCGGTGGAAGAAAGAAATGATCTGGCATTTCGCTCCAAAGTTAAAACAGAATACATGGGTAATACGGTTTCTGTAATGCATGCTTGCGGACATGATTCACATATTGCCATGTTGCTTGGGGCTGCAGAGGTATTAAGCAAACTAAAATCAGAAATCAGCGGAACAGTGGTTTTCTTATTTCAACCAGCGGAAGAAGGTCCTCCCGGAGATGAAGAAGGTGGTGCGCCGTTAATGATTAAAGAAGGGGCACTAGATAATCCAAAAGTAGATGCTGTATATGGTATTCATATTGGATCAAGTGGCGACTTAGGAAAGCTCTATTATAAACCCGGATCTTTTATGGCTTCTTCCGATTGGTTTACGATTAAAGTAAAAGGCAAGCAAAGCCATGGAGCAAGCCCCTGGAAATCGGTTGATCCAATAGTAGTAGGAACCGAAATTGTACAAGCTTTGCAAACCATTGTAAGCAGACAAGTTGATATCACCAAAGCCCCAGCTATTGTTACTGTTGGTAAATTTCATGGCGGTGTTCGTCCGAATATAATTCCTGAAGCTGTTGAACTAGAGGGCACTATTCGTACGCTAGATGATGATATGCAAAAAGATATTCATCAACGTATCAAACAAATAGCTGAAAAAATTGCTGAAGCAAGCGGGGCAACGGCTGAAGTGAAAATTGATACCAAAACCCTGGTTACTTATAATGATCCAAAACTCGTAGATAAATCGATCCCCATATTACAAAAAGCAGCTGGCGGTGCCAATAATTTAGTACTTACGAATTGGGTAACCGGCGCTGAAGACTTTTCTTTTTATGGAAAAAAAGTTCCTGCTTTCTTTTTCTACTTAGGTGCACGTGATCCAAAGTTAAATAATTATCTGCGGCTACCGAATAATAAACTGCCGATACGTACATGGGTACTACCCTCTTCTATCGCAATTTGGTAATCAGCACTCATGCCCATGGACAGTAGCCCCACACCTTGCGTGTGGGGTATTGCAGCAGGTTTTGGCAAATTATATTTTTCAGCGATTAATTTCAAATGCTTGAATTCATTACGAATTTTTTCCTGATCATCCGTAAAAGAAGCCATACCCATATAACCAATAACACTTACGTTGGTAAATATTTGTAATTGATTATAGATAGCAACTAACTCTTCTTCATTGAGCCCAAACTTTGTTTCTTCATGTGCTATATGTATTTGTAGTAAACAATCAATATTCCGATCGCATTTAATCGCTTGCTTATTAATTTCTTTCAATAAACTCAAACTGTCTACGCCATGT
>JBDKJW010000312.1:0-3495 GCA_039796395.1 Bacteroidota bacterium | reverse complement strand
AGATAGGGATGAGTTGAAAGATGGAGGCTCTATTATTTGGTATAATACTATTAAGGCTGTTAAGGCGCTGAACCCTACCACTACTTTAGAAACTTTGATTCCTGATTTTAGAGGATTTAAAGATCAAATACAGCGCATTATTGATGCAGCACCCGAAGTGGTGAGTCATAATATGGAAACGGTAGAGCGTATTACCAAGCAAGTACGTATACAAGCAAAGTATCGCCGTAGTTTGGAAGTATTGGCTACATTGAAAAAAGGCGGTATGCGTACCAAAACAGGGGTGATGCTTGGTTTAGGCGAAACCAAAGAAGAAGTGATTAGCACCATGAAAGATTTGGTGGATGTGGGCACAGATGTAATTACACTTGGGCAATATTTGCAACCTACTAAAAAGCATTTACCCGTTCAACGATTTGTACACCCCGATGAGTTTGCTGAATTGAGAGAAATAGGTTATGAAATTGGATTTGATTATGTGGAGAGTGGACCATTGGTTCGTTCTTCCTATCATAGTGAGAAACATGTTATACCTGGATTCGGGAAAAATAAATGGCTGATGGAAAAAACAATCACGGTATAATCTCCAAAAAAATAATATGCACGATTCAATTATTTACAAAACAGAAGCTTCGGTATTATGTGTGATTTTAATGGTGTTAATGACCTTAATGGTATATGTAGGATATTGGTTAAGAAAGCGCAGGCAGCAGGAATATGAAGGTATGGGATCTATTGAAGGATCCAGTTTTGGGTTGTTGGGGTTGATACTGGCTTTTACTTTTGGTATGTCGGCCAATAGATATGATAATCGAAGAGCCGTTGTGGTAGATGAGGTAAATAATTTAGCAGGGGCCATGTTGCGGGTGGAAACTTTTGATAATGATTCTTTGAAGCATGCATTGTATGTAGATTTCAAAGATTTACTCGATCAACGTATCAAAACAAATGTTACAAAAGTTTTTGATCCTCAATACGATTCAGCTAGAATTGCGTCATATAATGCTGTACGTAAATTAATTAGGCATAGTAACCAGTTGGCTAAGATTGATAAATACAATTATGCCGCCATGCAATTAATACAATCATTGATTAAAGTGAATGATTCGGTAACGTTGCGGTATAATACCATGAATGCTACAGTGCCAGATGCCATCATTTGGTTGTTGATTATTTTTGCCCTAAGCTGTAGTGTATTTGCTGGGTTCTCATTGCCTGTTAGTAAGAAAATTAATTGGTTGCCCATTTTGAGTTTTATTGTTTTTACATGTGTGGTTATCTATATTATTTTGGATATGGACCGGCCAAAGCGTGGCTTTATTACGATAGCCGATCAGTACAGTTTGGTAAAAGATTTGGTTAAGATGCTGCCTAAGGATTTGGAAAAATAGTACCATGCGTTTTATAATTGCTTTCCTTTTTTTGTTTCCATTCGCAGTTACAGCACAATTACAGTGGAAGCAAGTAGATAGTGCATATGGAAATTTTCCTGCGAATAGTCATTTGTATTATACTGAATCATTGATTGATGGAAAGCCTAACCGGGCTTATTATGTGGCTGTTGAAGTGCAACAAAAGAAAGTAGAGGTAGCCACTGCAGTAGGCGATGGCAAGCGATACACTCCCACACAATATTTCGAGCATAATGCGCAGCCATTTGTGGTAGTGAATACTACTTTTTTTGAATTTGTAAAGAATAGGAATTTGAATATAGTGATGAATAATGGCGAATTAGTAGCATACAATATGCATACCATTGTAGGCAGAGGGAAAGATACATTTACGTATCGTCATCCTTTTGCGAGTGCTTTTGGTATTAGTAAGCGTAGGAAGATGGATATTGCCTGGACTTACACTGATTCATCAAAGAAAGTTCCTTATGCAACGCAAATGCCCATTGGTGCATATAAAGATTCCTTGAATTATTTATCTACGGCTGCTTTTGATAAAACTGCATTTAAGAAATGGAAGATGCGTACGGCGGTAGGAGGTGGGCCCGTACTCGTACAAAATGGTGAGATAAAGATCACCAATAATGAAGAGATAAAATTTGCGGGTAAAGCTATTTATGATAAGCATCCCCGTACAGCTATTGGTTATACAGCAGATGGCAAACTTATTATACTGGTAGTAGAAGGAAGAAATCCAGGCCGCGCCGAAGGCGCGGATTTAGTACAAAACTTAGATGGCGGCGGCAGCAGCTGTATGCTCATCAACGGCAAAGAAACCATTAAGGTTAGCGACAAAGAGGGCCAACGCCCTGTGCCGGCGGTTTTATTAGTTAGGTAGTCCGAGAGTCTGGGAGTCGGAAAGTCCGGAAGTCCGGAAGAAAGTCAATAAGAAAGTTGGTGAGCGAATCAGGGTTGAAGCCTTATTGATGCTACAACAATACAAAAAGTATAATGCCATCCCAAAAAAAAACAATACAAAATGTATAACTGTATTGATGCTACGACAATGCAAAAAGTATAATCTTAATATGTTGATTATCAGTAGTTATTGATTTTGTATTTATGAAAGAGTAGCGTATATTTAAGTGTTAGCGGTAATTTTAAACAGACCCCAATTTCCAAAAAAGAATGACTACATTACAGACAGAGATGATAAAAAAAATAAACATAACAGCAACATTGTTTTTGTTAGGTGCAATTGCATATGGACAGACACTGAACTTTAATAAGCAGACATTTGAACTTAAAAATGTAACAGGGTCAATTATCAATTTTCAGGGACAAAAAGTTTTAAAAATTGAAAGAGATTTAAGAGCAATCCCATTTGACACAAGTAGATTGGAAAGCACAGTGGACGAGCCGACTTATGCTAAATTGACTGACTTAGACTTTGAAAACGGGACTATTGAAGTTAAAATGTACAGTCAAATTCAAAACCCTTCACCTTTTGCATTTGCACAAGGTTTCATTGGTGTATGTTTCAGAATTGCCAACAATGACACTGCATTTGAGTCAATATATTTACGACCCAAAGTCGGTAGGTCTGACAATCAATTTTTCAGAAATCATACCGTTCAATATTTTTCTTACCCCAACTTCAAATTTCAAACTTTAAGAAAAACTGACCCAGAAAAATTTGAAACGACAGCACCAGTAAACATCAACGAATGGATAAGTATGCGAATTGAAGTTCAAGGACAAAAGGCAGAAATGTTTATCAATAATTCAAAGTACTCAACTTTTATAGTTGACAAAATGAAAGGCAAAAACACTCACGGCTCTATAGGTCTATGGGTTGACATTGGCACAATTGGCTATTTTGAAGATTTAAGAGTAACTAAAAAATAATGCGGTGACAAAAACTACCGCTTACATTGGGTTTTATGCAAGTTGGGCTTGACCTTGTAACATCAGCTAAGTGCAAATCCAAGCAGTAGTTCGGGCTGGACAAACAACTTTCAACTTTAGTTCTTACATTCAACTTTATATTTTCAATCAGCAGCGGTTGTGGGCGTACACATACTAATTCCCAACCTGCATAAAG
>JBDKJW010000311.1:0-3301 GCA_039796395.1 Bacteroidota bacterium | reverse complement strand
TGGGTGTAAAATGTGGTGGAAGTGATGGTTTTAGTGGTATATCTGCAAACCCAGCAGTAGGTTATTGTAGCGATTTATTAGTTGCTCTGGGTGGTAAAGTATTATTGGCAGAATTTCCTGAGTTATGTGGTGTTGAACAATCACTTATTGATAGAACGATTGAAAAAGATGATGCTGAAAAATTTATAATGCTCATGCAAGCATATAGCAAAGCCGCTATTGATGCTGGTTCTGGCTTCCATATGAATCCTTCTCCCGGAAATATAAAAGATGGATTAATAACAGATGCTATTAAATCGGCTGGTGCTGCACGCAAAGGAGGCTCATCGCCAATCGTTGCTGTACTCGATTATACTGAGCCTGCTACTAAAGCTGGGTTGAGTTTAGTGTGTACGCCCGGTAATGATGTAGAAGCTACAACAGGTAAAGCCGCAGCTGGCGCTACACTTATATTATTTACTACTGGTTTAGGAACACCCACAGGTAATCCTGTTTGTCCAACTATTAAAGTAGCTAGCAATACAAAATTAGCAGAGCGAATGCCCGATATCATAGATATTAATGCTGGACAAGTGATTGATGGTACAAAAACCATTCAGCAAATGGGAGAAGAAATTTTAGACTATTGTATTAAAGCGGCAAGCGGAGAAGTTATTCCCAAAGCAGTATTGTTAAATCAAGACGATTTTATTCCATGGAAGCGTGGAGTAAGCTTATAAACTATTTGTATGAAACCATTTTTGAACAATGATTTTTTATTAAATAATAAAACAGCCGTTCGCTTATATCATGAGCATGCAACCACAATGCCAATCATCGATTATCATTGTCACTTATCGCCAGAACATATTGCTAATGATCACCAATTTGCCAATATTACACAGGCTTGGTTATATGGAGATCATTATAAGTGGAGAGCTATGCGCACGAATGGGGTAGCGGAGAAGTATTGCACAGGTACTGCTGGTGATAAAGAAAAATTTGAACAATGGGCTGCTACTGTTCCTTATACATTGCGGAATCCGCTGTATCATTGGACGCACCTCGAGCTGCAGCGTTATTTTGGTATTACTGAATTACTATCGCCAAGTTCTGCTTCAACAATTTATAAAGAGGCAAGCACACAAATTAGTGATGCATCGATGAGCACGCGAAATTTGATTCGTAAGATGAATGTGGTTACTATTTGTACTACGGATGATCCAATAGATTCTTTGGCGTATCACCGAAAAATAAAAGAAGAAAATTTCGAAGTAAATGTATTGCCCGCTTTTCGTCCGGATAAAGCCATGGATGTGAAAGATGTACAACAGTTTAATAACTATATTAAACAGTTGGAAGCGGCCACTAATTTATCGATCTCCTCTTTTGATGATTTTTTGTATGCGTTGCAAAATAGACACGATTTCTTTGCTACGATGGGTTGTTCCGTAAGTGATCATGGGTTGGAAGAAATGTATGTAAGTGAATTTACCGGTAGTGAAATAGAAACTATTTTTAGTAAAATTCATAGTGGTAAGGAGTTGAATAGTGTAGAGCAGCATAAGTTTAAAAGCTGTATGCTATTGCATTTTGCAGAATGGGATTGGGAGAAAGGGTGGGTACAGCAATTTCATTTGGGTGCCTTACGAAATAATAATAGCAGAATGATGCAGTTATTAGGAGCCGACACAGGGTGGGATAGTATTGGCGATTTTAGTCAGGCAGCTGCGCTAGCTAAATTTTTAAATCGCTTAGATCAAGATGATAAACTGGCGAAAACAATTATCTATAATTTGAATCCGGCAGATAATGAATTGATGGCTTCTATGATCGGTAATTTTAATGACGGATCTGTTGCAGGAAAAATGCAGTTTGGTAGTGCATGGTGGTTCTTGGATCAAAAAGATGGAATCGAAAAGCAAATGAATGCACTGAGTAATATGGGATTGATTAGCAGATTTGTTGGTATGTTAACTGATTCAAGAAGCTTTTTATCTTTTCCGCGTCATGAATATTTTCGGAGAATACTGTGTAATATTTTTGGTGAAGAGGTAGAGAATGGTTTATTACCTAATGACATCAAATGGATTGGTAAAATAATAGAAAATATCTGTTTTCATAATGCTAATGAATATTTCGGTTGGAAAACAATACATCATGGGATGGCCATGGCAGTTGCATTGGCTGAGGCTGGCGCAGAAATTATTGGGGCATCTGTGGTTAGTGATTATACCGAGGTAAAGAACGCGATTGAAAGTACAGGTAGAAAGTTTACGTATTATCAAGTTGATATTGGGGATAGAAATGCATTGTATTCATTCATTGATAAGGTAATTACAACACACACTCGTATAGATATCGTTGTAAATAATGCAGGTATTATAATGCGTGCCCCCGCTGCTGAACATCCTGATGAGTATTGGGATAAAGTAATCGCTATCAATTTGGATGCACAATTTATTTTGGGAAGGGCATTTGGAAAGCATATGATTGAGCATGGCGGAGGTAAAATTATTTTTACATGCTCATTATTAAGTTTTCAAGGTGGTATTAATGTGCCCGGGTATACAGCATCTAAATCGGCTGTAGCAGGCTTGGTGAGGGCATTTGGTAATGAGTGGGCAGGTAAACATGTGATGGTAAATGGTATTGCACCAGGGTATATCGCCACTAATAATACAAAAGCATTGCGCGAAGATGCAGATAGAAGTAAATCAATATTAGATCGTATACCTGCAGGGCGTTGGGGTGTACCAGACGACTTTAAGGGCCCTGTAGTTTTCTTGGCTTCTAATGCGTCTAATTATGTAAATGGAACTGTTTTATTTGTAGATGGGGGCTGGATGGCTCGTTAAAGAAAATATATGGAAAATAGATTTGCGATCGGCAAAAAAGAAACAAAGTTGATGGATACTACTCAACTACGGGAGCATTTTTTAGTTACTGGGCTGATGCAGTTAGGTAAGCTTAGCTTGGTATATACGCATTATGATCGAATGATTATTGGCGGTGTTGTTCCGACTAAGGAAGCAATACATTTAGATAACCCTGCTGAATTGCGAGCCGCTTATTTTTTGGAACGAAGAGAAATGGGTGTTATTAATGTTGGGGGTAAAGGAAAAATAATTGCAGATGAAAAAGTATTTGATTTAGATAAGTTGACTGGTTTATATATTGGCAAAAGTGTAAAAGATGTGCAGTTCATTTCTATCAACGAAAATGATCCCGCTTTGTTTTATATACTTTCTGCACCAGCACATCATATTTATCCAACATCATTGTGTACTGCATCTGAAGCAACACCTGTTAAAATGGGTAC
>JBDKJW010000310.1:0-3069 GCA_039796395.1 Bacteroidota bacterium | reverse complement strand
CCCTTTGCTGTTTTTTTGTCGCCTCTTCCCATGATTGATTTTTTAAATGATTGATAAGTTGCAAAAATAGAAAAACCCCGCCAAATGCGGGGTTCAATTCTTTTTAACCCAATTAGAGTTTTGAGCTTAATTCTTTACCAGCTTTAAAGCGGGCAACTTTTTTAGCTTTAATCTTAATGGTTTCACCTGTTTGTGGGTTACGACCAGTACGAGCAGCGCGTTTAGATACAGAGAAAGTACCAAAACCTACTAATGTTACTTTATCACCTTTTTTCAATGTCTTAGTTACGGCATCAATAAAAGAATCTAAAGCGGCATTCGCTTGTGTTTTAGTTACGCCCGCATCATCAGCAAGTTGCGCAATTAATTCTGCTTTGTTCATAGAAGAGTGTTTAGTTTTTTATAACAGAAACAAATTTATTGGCTTTTGCTATTCAACAAAATATTTTATTATTTTTTTTATAACCATTTTCTGCAGCAAAACCCCTATAAATAAAGGGTTCGGTGAGAATGGGGAGATGAGTAGTATCTTTTAATAGGGGTACTAATTTCCCTGAAACCCTTATGGGTAAAGGGTTTTGGCGTTTGTGAGCTGAAATTCAATGCCCATAAGGGTTTCAAAAGAATATAAGGAAGATTCTGAATAATCAAATTTGTTTTCTAAAACTATCCACACTCAATTCACAACCGCCATTAAACTGCGAAAACCGATGATTTGCTGACCCCATTTATCTATAGCGTAAGTTGGGCCTTCACTATCATCTATATCCAGCAATCGTAATATTTTATATTCAGTAAAACAACCTGTTTGCATCACAGCAGGTATATGTATTTTTTGCATCCACGCCAACCAATCGTGGTGAATGGCAGAAGATACTTTGGTGGTAACATTATATACTAACATAGGTTATTGAGTTACTAGGTTATTATGTTATTGTCTCTTAACTATACAATAGTCAACCGTCCACGGTCTACGGTCTACCGCCTATCTCTAAATAAATCGGGCAATGATCACTATGCTTTACATCGGGATAAATATCGGCAGCTTTAATTTTTTTAGCCAATGTATCTGTTGCGCATATATAGTCAATACGCCAGCCTTTGTTTTGTAAACGTACTGAAGGAAAGCGCTGGCTCCACCACGAGTAAGCACCTGTTGTTGTTGGATGTAAATGTCTGTATGTATCTATCCAGCCAGCAGCTAAGAACTTTGTCATCCATTCCCTTTCTGCAGGTAAAAATCCGGATGAATTTTTGTTTCCTTTAGGGTCATGAATATCTATGGCTTCATGTGCAATATTATAATCACCCGTTACAATAATATTCGGTCGCTTTTTGCGCAGTTTCTTTAAATAATCGGCAAACTCATCCAGCCATTGATATTTATAGGTTTGCCTTTCTTCACCACTGGTACCAGAAGGATAATAGGCATTTACCAGTGTAATATCGCCAAAGTCGGCCCTAATTACTCTCCCCTCAAAATCACTCTGTTCGATCTTATTACCATATTCTACCAAATCAGGTTTTATACGGGTTAGTAGTACAACACCACTATATCCCTTTTTTTGTGCAGAAAACCAATAGCTTTCATAGCCCAACTTCTGAAATACAGATAAATCTATATCTTCTTTAGTGGCTTTGCTTTCTTGAATACAAATGATATCAGCCGGATTGGTAGCTACCCAATCGGCAAACCCTTTTTTTATGGCTGCTCTAATGCCATTGAGGTTATAGGAAATTATGCGCATCTATTGATTATTTTCAAAATGTTGATCTATATGTGGGTAGAACTGATAAGAATCTGGTAATCCAAAAATCGGTAAATAATCTGAAAAAAGTAACTGTTGACTTATTCTACTATATCTTGATAATTGTTTTGAACTAAAATAACTCTGGTAACTGAATAAAATCAGGAAGTTTAGTAAAGGCGTATTTTCTATTGCAGTTGCTAAAACGATTTTTTCAGGAACAATATCGCCAAAAATGGTTGCTACCAATTCTCCATCAACCCAAATTTCTCGTATATATTGATTGCCATACATGCGTATTTTAAAATTGTTGCCCTTCATTACCCCACTTATTTGATAATCGTATACAAGTGGAATTACAAAAGGGGTTTCTGTAATCTGTGTAATGGATGTTGTATCAAACCCGTTCGATACTTTATGTAAACTAAATAATTTTGTAGTGTCACGTCCTCCCTTGGTAATATCAAAATAACCAATTGTGTCTTTATTCGTAACAATTCGGTGATGGCTACCTTCTAATACATTTAATGTTGTTTGTCCATAACCTGCATTTGTTTGTTCAAACCAATACTTAGCAGGCATAACCACTTCATAGTTTTTATTATTTATTCCGTCTCTTAAATCTTGTTTTAAATAAATGAATACAGCATTTAATCCTTTTCTCTCTTTTTTGATAGCAGCCATTAAACTATCAGGCAAAGCCGTTTTATTTTTACCCGTTTCAATTATTTCTTGATAAGTTGGAACATCCCACCTGAGTAATTGAGTAACGCCATCAATAAGAAAAATGGCGCTATTCTTTTTAATATTTACTTGTATTCTGGGTTTCCCTGCATTGGCTGCTAGCATAAAGTTATCGGCTGCAAAAACGCCACCGGCTCTCATTTCAATGGTTTGAAGTGAATCTTTATTATTTACTAAACGAGGGAGTATTTGCCCACATAAATCCAAAAATCCTTTTGGACTCAATACTAAATTAGCAAGTGGTAAACCTATACCATTACTTATTCCCTTTTTCAAATACACTTCAATTTCTTTTTGAATAATAGGGTTCCCATTTTGATCTGTAATTTGTAAACCTATTTGCATGCAGGAAACAACACCATTTAAAAAAGCACTATCGTCTTTTGTAGTAGGGGGTGAAGTCGTTAATAAAAACTGCGGTGAATATTCGATCAGAAACACACTAATAGAAGGCTGGTTAATAACGGGTGTAAATCTTTCAGTGGATAAGAGCTTCTTATCCATTTGTTGGAAAGTTATTTGATTTGGGTTGACTATTTGTTTGCCTGTGTATACATATAGTGTACTATCTAATTTT
>JBDKJW010000309.1:0-2740 GCA_039796395.1 Bacteroidota bacterium | reverse complement strand
TCTACCTGTTCTGAAATTTGAATGGCTTCAGCTACTGATGCTTCATCAATTACATGTATTACTTGAACAAGCTTAATAGTAGGCAATGCTTGCTTTATCGTTTTACAACTACCCTCGCTTAGCGCATCTACAATTTGGATAGTATTGGTATGCACTAATTGATGATGTGCAATAATGGCTTCAGGCGTTGTTTCACTCGTGAGTAAAAAACTGCCAATGGGTGGTGGAATTGTTTGCGTGATTGTAGCTATTAGTTCATTGGAGATAATGCCTGGCCCGCTCGGCATAGGACCAACCAAACCCAATGCAGAAGCGCCTGCTTGAATGGCTATTGCAGCTTCTTCTACAGAACTAATGCAACAAATTTTTATACGCGGGTACATCCAAAGGCAGCCCTTTCGGGCCACCTTCGCTATTGGGGGAAATAAAAAACTACTTTATATCGAACCGGTCTAAGTTCATTACTTTATTCCATGCGGCAATAAAATCGTGTATAAATTTTTCTTTGCTATCATCACAAGCATATACTTCAGCCAGTGCGCGCAATTCTGAGTTTGATCCGAATATTAAATCTACCCTTGTACCAGTATATTTTATAGTACCTGTTTTGCGATCCTTACCCACAAATGTTTCTTGTGAAGTTGAAGTAGCTTCCCACTGTACACCAACATCAAGTAGGTTCACAAAGAAATCGTTGGTAAGTGTACCTGCTGTAGCTGTAAACACACCTATATTTGAATTATCGAAATTGGTGTTTAGTACACGTAAACCACCAATAAGTGCCGTCATTTCCGGTGCTGTAAGGGTTAGTAATTGTGCTTTATCAATTAACAGTTCTTCTGCTGCTAATGTATATCTAGCTTTTGCATAATTGCGGAAACCATCGGCCTGTGGCTCTAATACCGAAAATGAGTCAACATCTGTTTGTTCAGCACGCGCGTCTGTGCGTCCGGGTGTAAATGGAACAGAAACTTGATGTCCGCCTTTCTTTGCAGCTTCTTCAATAGCTGCAACGCCACCAAGTACTATCAAATCGGCTAATGATACTTGTTTACCAGCTGTTGCGTTTGTATTGAAATTAGTTTGAATAGCTGTTAATGCATCCAATACTTTGGAGAGCTGTGATGGGTTGTTTACCGCCCAATATTTCTGGGGTGCTAAACGAATACGAGCGCCATTGGCACCGCCACGTTTATCAGAGCCACGGAATGTAGAAGCAGAAGCCCAAGCAGTAGTCACAAGTTCACTTACGCTTAAGCCCGATGCTAAAATTTGTTGCTTTAAAGTAGCAATATCATTTGCATCGATTAAGGCATAATTGCGAGCAGGAATAGGATCTTGCCAAATCAAATCTTCAGCAGGTACTTCTGGCCCGAGGTATAAAGCACGCGGGCCCATATCTCTGTGCGTAAGTTTGAACCATGCACGTGCAAATGCATCCGCAAATTGATCGGGATTTTCATAAAATCTTCTGGATACTTTTTCGTAGGCGGGATCAACACGTAATGCTAAATCTGTTGTAAGCATAAACGGCGCATGCTTTTTACTAGCATCATGTGCATCGGGTACAGTACCTGCTCCACCGTTGTTTTTTGGCGTCCATTGGTGAGCGCCTGCCGGACTTTTACTTAATTCCCATTCAAAGCCAAATAAATTCTCAAAATAATTATTGCTCCATTGTGTAGGGGTGGTTGTCCAGGCGCCTTCTAATCCACTCGTAATAGTGTCTCCACCATTACCTGTACCAAAGCTATTTTTCCAACCCAATCCTTGTTCTTCTATACTTGCTGCTGCTGGTTCAACACCTACATATTTGCTAGGATCTGCGGCACCATGGGTTTTGCCAAATGTATGTCCGCCAGCTATTAATGCCACTGTTTCTTCATCATTCATGGCCATGCGCGCAAATGTTTCGCGTATATCGCGAGCGGCAGCGAGCGGATCCGGGTTACCGTTTGGTCCTTCAGGGTTTACATATATTAAACCCATTTGTACTGCGGCTAAGGGGTTTTCTAAGTCACGATCGCCTGTATATCTTTTATCACCAAGCCATTCTTTTTCAGAACCCCAATATACATCTTCATCAGGCTCCCACATATCTACTCTTCCACCACCAAAACCAAATGTTTTGAAGCCCATGGATTCTAATGCACAATTGCCCGTTAGTATCATTAAATCGGCCCATGATAATTTCTTACCGTATTTTTTCTTGATAGGCCATAATAACAAACGTGCTTTATCGAGATTGGCATTATCGGGCCAGCTATTCAGTGGCGCAAAACGTTGCATTCCTCTTCCACCACCACCACGGCCATCTGCAGTTCGATAGGTGCCTGCGCTATGCCAGGCCATACGAATAAAGAACGGACCGTAATGACCATAATCTGCGGGCCACCAATCTTGTGAATTGGTCATGAGAGAATAGATATCTTTTTTCACTTCTGCTAAATCTAAAGAACTAAAAGCAGCAGCATAATCAAAATCTTCACCCATGGGGTTTGTAAGTGATGAATGCTGACGTAGAATATTTAGCTTTAGTTGATTTGGCCACCAATGCGTATTGCCCGTACCATTCCCTGCGATAGGTTTTTTAGTACCATGACCGAAAGGGCATTTGGCCTCTCCATTCACATTGTAGGAGGGTTGATTTTGTGTAGGATTTGTTTCCATATCAAATGTATTACATTAAACAATTATAATAGTTCGCAAGATTAGGCTTTCCTAATGGATAATTCAAATT
>JBDKJW010000308.1:0-3402 GCA_039796395.1 Bacteroidota bacterium | reverse complement strand
TTTGAAAACGATGAGCAACCCTGAATTGAGAAAAATAGAGAATCTGGCGCAGCTTAAAATAACCATTGTTGAGCTGAAGCAGCGTATTGCAATGCAAGAAAAAGCATTGTGGGTACGCGCCGAAAAGCTGCCTGAAGAAGCCCTCAAGTCGGCTGTTACCGGCTTTTTGCCGGGGGTTATTTCCGGCGCTTTACTCACGCAAGGGTGGCGTTTTATCAAGCTTATCCCAACGATCTATACCCTGTTTTCGGCACTCAGAAAAAAAAGCTGAATTAGCCCCCTTTTTTTAATGCCATCCCCTTACCTTTGCCGCCAAATCGGGTACCCCTGTGTTCCCGGATCTTAAAAACAATTATACCTTCTGATATGGCTATTAAAGGGAAAATCAAACAAATTATCGGTGCGGTGGTAGACGTGCATTTCCCCGACGATAATACTTTACCTGAAATTTACAATGCCCTCGAAATCACTAAAGCAAACGGGGAGAAATTAGTACTAGAAGTACAACAGCATTTGGGAGAAGACAGTGTTCGTACCATTGCGATGGACGGAACAGAGGGTTTAGTGAGGGGTATGCAAGTAATTGATACGGGTTATGCGATTACTATGCCAACGGGCGAAGCTATCAACGGTCGTTTATTTAACGTAACGGGTGATGCGATTGATGGATTACCCCAGCCTAGTAAAGCAAACGGTCGCCCGATCCATAATAAACCCCCATTATTTGAAAACCTGAGTACAGCAACGGAAGTACTGTTTACAGGTATCAAAGTAATAGACCTGATTGAACCCTATGCAAAAGGGGGTAAGATTGGTTTGTTTGGTGGTGCAGGTGTGGGTAAAACGGTATTGATTCAAGAGTTAATTAATAATATCGCCAAAGGCCACGGTGGATTATCTGTATTCGCTGGTGTGGGTGAGCGTACCCGTGAAGGAAATGATTTATTGCGTGAGATGATTGAAGCAGGCATCATGAAATATGGTGATGACTTTAAACATAGCATGGAAGAAGGTGGTTGGGATTTGAGTAAAGTAGATATGGAAGGTACTTTCGTATTCGGACAAATGAACGAGCCCCCCGGCGCACGTGCACGTGTGGCATTGAGTGGTTTAACAATCGCTGAATACTTCCGTGATGGTGATGGCACGGGTAAAGGAAAAGATATCTTATTCTTCGTAGATAATATCTTCCGTTTTACACAAGCAGGTTCTGAGGTTTCGGCTTTATTAGGTCGTATGCCTTCTGCGGTAGGTTATCAGCCTACATTGGCTACAGAAATGGGATTGATGCAAGAACGTATCACGTCTACTAAAAATGGTTCTATTACCTCTGTACAAGCGGTATATGTTCCTGCGGATGACTTAACCGATCCGGCTCCTGCTACTACTTTTGCTCACTTAGATGCAACAACTGTATTGAGTAGAAAAATTGCCGATTTAGGTATTTATCCGGCAGTAGATCCATTGGATTCTTCTTCAAGAATTCTTACACCTGCTATTGTAGGTGATGCACATTACAATACGGCCGACCGCGTAAAATTAATTTTACAACGATATAAAGAACTACAAGATATCATCGCGATCCTTGGTATGGATGAATTGAGCGAAGAAGATAAAATGACGGTACAACGTGCGCGTAAAGTACAGCGTTTCCTTTCTCAACCATTCCACGTAGCAGAACAATTCACTGGTTTAAAAGGGGTGTTTGTAAGTATCGATGATACCATCAAAGGGTTCAACGCAATCATGGATGGTGAAGTAGATGAATATCCGGAAGCGGCATTTAACCTAGTAGGTACTTTAGAAGATGCTATTGAAAAAGGTAAAAAATTATTAGAAGCAGCGAAAGGATAATAGCTATGACACTTGAAATTTTAACTCCCGAAAAAAAGTTGTACAGCGGTGAAGTGTATGGCGTGCAATTGCCCGGTATACATGGTTTGTTTGAAGTGTTAGACAAACACGCACCCCTGGTAAGTGCTTTAGGAAAAGGGAATTTGAAAATATTAAAAGATAAAAAAGAAGCAGAGAACTATTCTATACAAAGCGGTTTTGTAGAAGTATTAAATAATAAAACCACTGTTTTGGTAGAAGGTGCAATAGCCTTATAAATCATTAATTCAACTGAGGGTCAGTTGGATAATTTACCATCAATGCATACTCTCCACCAAGGGTATGCATTGTTTTTTTCCAGATACGATCATCATTTTGTTCAAAAACAATCGCAGGGTTTGAATCGGCTAGTATCCAACTCTTTTCATCATATTCTTCCTGTAATTGCCCCTCACTCCACCCACTATAACCCACAAAAAAACGAATGCCCGATTGGGTTATTTTCCCCAATCTTATGGCTTCTAAGGCTTCTTCAAATTGTCCGCCCCAATAAATACCTTTCGCTATTTCATTGGCTCCTGAAATAATATCTCCATGGGTATGTAAAAAATGAACCGCATTGGGCTGTACTGGTCCGCCTTCATACAATGGAAATTTTATACCGGTAGCTTGCTCAACCAAATCATTCAGCAAGTAGGGTATCTTTTTATTCAAAACAAGACCAAAACTACCCGATTGGTTATGCTCACAGATTAAAATAACTGACCGCTGAAAGTTAGGATCTTTCAAAAAGGGGTCTGATAATAACAAAATACCTGATGCTAACGACTTCATAACATTAAATTAGGGGAAAATAGGGAGTTGTTGAAATAAAGCTAAAATAGGTTTGAGATCTGCGGTAAAATTTATATTTGTAAAGCATGAAGAGAATTTTACCCGTAATTATCATCCTTATTTCTTTATCCCTGCTAGGATTAATTCTATTGCAGGTATCGTGGTTTAATAATTTATTAGAAGTAACTACTTCCCAGGTATATGGAAGAGTTAAAAATGCAGGGATTGCTGTTTCAAGTGATTTATCGAAAACAACTTATGCGGGTAAAGTACTTCGTTTATCGAGAAGAGGGGGACTAAGCCTTGGTACTGAATTTCAACTGCGGATATTAAAAACCCCAACCGTGTATGAAAAATTTGCTTTAGAAGAAGTAAACAATAAAATAAAGGCCGCTTTTGAGAAAGAAGATTTAAAAAAATTAAAATTTGAATTTGCGATAACGAATGCCAACGACGATTATGAAATGTTTTCAAATGGCTATGAGAAAGAGTTTTGGGATACTGTAAATAATAAGCGGTTTTATTATGCGATTGTTCCTCCTGATGCAGAGCCCGAAATTTCACCCGGTTTTGAGAAGCTAATTTTAATTTTGCCCGATGCAGAAAAACAAATTTGGGCCTCTTTACGATGGGTGATTTTAGGCGCAATTCTTTTTACCATTGTAATTGTAGCTGCTTTTTATGTTACAGTTAGAACCTTGTTTAATCAAAAAAAACTCAGTCAGATAAAAAGTG
>JBDKJW010000307.1:0-2916 GCA_039796395.1 Bacteroidota bacterium | reverse complement strand
TCGGATTTCCTTTCACCACGGGGCTAATCAATGCCTTAAACTGACTGATAGAAGCATTGGCCAAACATATTGTTCAACAACGATCACATATGCCCTATGCTTCTATCAGTCAGTTTAAGGCATTGATTAGCCCGGTTGTGAAAGGAAATCCGAAAAAGTATTTGGCGCAGGTATTCCAGGCTTTACGTATTGAAGTGAATGATGAAATGGGGGCATTGAAAGATTTGCTCGAACAAATTCCAACGGTGCTCAAACCCGGTGGTAGAGCAGCTATTATCACTTTTCATTCTATTGAAGATCGTATGGTGAAGAACTTCTTTCGCCAAGGAAGCTTTGAAGAGCAGCCCGAGAATCCTTTTGATAGAACCGAGAAAAAACAAGTGTTTAGGTTGATCAACAAAAAACCGATCACAGCAACCAATGAGGAGTTGAAAAAAAATAATAGAAGTAGGAGTGCCAAGCTAAGGGTTGCAGAACTTTTGAACAATTAATCTGGAATCTACAATCGATAAACGTACCACTAAAAACCCCCTAAAAGGACTATTCAATTACGAATGGATCGTAAAGAATATTTCTTTCTTTCTATTTCTCTCGGCACTTACGGTGGTATATATCGCTAACGGACATATGGCGGATAGAACAATCAGAAGCATTAATACAATTAATACCGAACTCAAGGAATTGCAATACCAATATAAAACGCTGAAGAGTGAAGTGATGTTTAAAATGGAAGAAGCACAAATTGTAAAAGCTGTTGAACCATTGGGATTGAAGATTAGTAAAGAAATGCCGATAAGAATACAGACGGTAGACCGTAGACAGTAGACAATATAAAATGGAAGTAAAACGCGACATATTATGGAGAGTATACCTTAGCTATATTTTAATAGTAGGGGTATGCATAGCCATTTTTGGGAAAGCGATCTACATTCAACAAGTGGAAGGATCGAAATGGCGGAGTATGAGCGATAGCCTTCATCAACGTATTGATGAAATTGAAGCTGAGCGCGGAACTATTTATAGTGAAGATGGTCAAATGCTGAGTACTAGTATTCCGCAGTTTGATATTTATATCGACTTTAGAGTGGCTGCTTTAAGAGAAAAAAATGGAGCTCGCTTTAGAGAAAATATCGACTCTTTGAGTTTTCATCTTGCGCAGCTATTTAAAGACCAAACACCTGCTGAATACAAAACTATTTTACAGCAAGGCTATAAAGCACAGGATGGTTATTTCTTACTCAAAAAGAAAATATCATTTCGAGAATACGATCAATTACGAAAATTTCCATTATTTAAACTGGGCAGGTATAAGAGTGGGATGATTGCCAACGAAAGAACCATTCGCTTAAACCCTTATCAAATGCTGGCTTTCCGTACCATCGGATTAGCACGTGATTCAAATAAAGTGGGTTTAGAAATGACCTATGATAGTGTATTGAAAGGTAGAAATGGTAAGCAAACAGTACGATCAATTGCAGGTGGGGTGGGTGTTCCGGTAGATGATACCTATTTAGTTGAGCCCGAAACAGGAAAAGATATTATCAGCACTTTAGATGTATTTATTCAAGACATCACCGAGAATGCACTCATGAAAATGATGATTAAAAATGAAGCGGTGCATGGCTGTGCGATTGTGATGGAAGTGAAAACAGGTAAAATTAAAGCCATTGCCAATTTAGGTAAACGCGGTGAAGGAAACTATTGGGAAGATTTGAATTATGCCATCACCCCAAGCGAACCTGGCTCTACTTTTAAGTTAGCCACTTTAATGGCATTATTGGAAGATAAAAAAATCAACCTCAATCAAACAATCAATTTAGAAAATGGGGTATGGAAAGTAGCGGGTATTACTGTATTTGATTCAGAACAACATAGTGTAAATGATGTAACGATTAAACAAGCTTTTGAACTAAGCTCAAATGTAGCGATGGCAAAATTAGCTACAGCGCACTATGGCGGTAATCCTAACCAATTCCTTAAACGAATAGCGCAAATGCGCGTGGATAGCATTACGGGTATTGATTTAGTTGGAGAAAGAAAACCAACTATCTACCGACCTGGTTCAAAACTATTTGGCCCCACAACCATTCCCTGGATGAGCTTCGGCTATAATATTGCGATTAGTCCACTCCAAACAGCCATGCTCTATAATGCCGTTGCCAATAACGGTAAGATGATGAAACCTTATTTGGTAAGTGGTATTAAAGAAGAGGGTGTTTTAATTCGATCTATCGATCCAACCATAGTGAGAGAAGAAGTATGTAGTAAGCAAACATTAGCTTTATTACGCGCTTGTTTAGAAGGTGTGTGTACAAACGGAACGGCTAAAGCATTGTTTGCTGATGTGCCTTATAAAGTGGCTGGTAAAACAGGTACTGCATTAGTAGCAGATGGTAATAGAGGATATGCGAATAAAATTTATCAATCATCATTCGCTGGCTATTTTCCTGCAGATAATCCGCAGTATACCTGTGTAGTAGTTATAAAAAACAAAGCTTTCGCACCGGTATTTTATGGTGCATCTGTGGCAGGGCCTGTATTTAAAGAAATAGCCGATCGCTTATATAGTACCTATATCCGCAATGGTGCACCCAAAGCATCATCTATAAACAAAGACAGTGTTGTATTGCAATACACAACATATAAAGAAGATCTACTACAGCTATCAAAATCATTACAACTCAATTATAAAGATTCAACAGGAAGAGCAGATGAGTGGGGAACCATTACGGGTATTAAAAAAGCACTGGTACTTCAGAAGAAAATGCTAGCGAATAATACCATGCCTGTATTAAAAGGAATGGGTTTGAAAGATGCAGTATACCTCTGTGAAAATATGGGGCTAATGGTGAGTATTAAAGGAAGAGGTAGAGTGAATGAACAATCAATTTTACCCGGACAAGCAATAGCAAAAGG
>JBDKJW010000306.1:0-2590 GCA_039796395.1 Bacteroidota bacterium | reverse complement strand
AAAATTTTTTTGGCTTCATTTTTTGTTTGTGCTGTTGCACCAAAATAAAAAGAAGAAGAACCTTGTGGATCAAGATCCCAAAGCAATACTTTAAATCCTTCTTTTGCGGCCAAATAGGCGAAGTTTACCGAAGCGGCTGTTTTACCAACACCCCCCTTTAAGTTGTACAATGCCAGTGTAACCATAATACGTTTTTGGGTAAGGAGAAAGATAAGAAAATTACAGTAAAGTGCCTAATACCATACATCCAGCTACAATTAAGGGGGCAGGTATCTTATTCCATTTTAGGATGAAAAATGTACTTACCACAATAGCTATATCCCATAGTGGTAACCAAGATCCATTAAATAAAGGAAACAGGATATTATCTTTTAGCAGATAGGCCGTGGCACCGGCCATAATACCAACTACCGCTGCGTTTATCCCTTCTAAGCTCCTATAAATCACCGCGTATTTTTTAAGATTATGCCATACGGGGAAGAAGAATAAAACCAATAAAACACTGGGTAAAAAAATAGCAACGGCACCAATTACACATCCTGCCAATTGCCATGCAAATCCGGCTTCGCTTAGCGTCATACCACCCGTAAATGCGCCAATTGAAAATACAGGTCCGGGTATAGCACGCACCATGCCCGAGCCAATTAAAAAAGCTTCTTTTTCAATCCTCAATACATCTCTTTTATTCGATTGAATTTTTTTGGTTGCTGGCCGGGTTACATACTGCTCATACATCAAGGGCATTAGTACATCACCACCGCCAAATACCAGGCTTCCAAAGCGATAATTATTTTCAAAGAGGTTAAATGCTTTTCTGTTTTCCCAATTATTTCTGGTAGCTGTTTCTGAGAGATATCCCGCAATGGCAAAGAGTCCGAGAAAAATGAGGATATTCCCCCACTTTATTTTCTTAGGCGGAATTTCTTTTTGCGGAATACGTTTATCACTAAAATTAGTAGCCATACCCGCGAGTATAATGAGTGCCGGAAAAACCCAGGGCGTTTTAAATCCAATAAAAGTAGCTAGCGTGGCTACGATCATGATAACTTGGGTAATCGTATTATGTATGGAAATACGAAAAGTTCTAAATGTTGAATAGCCAATAAACCCAATAGCCATGGGCGCTATAAACCGAAATACCGCCGCCTTTTTTTCGATCTCTGCAAAATAATCGAGTAAGAAAGAAAGTCCGGCCATTAGGGTACAAGCAGGCAATATCCAAATGAATAGAGTAAGCAATGCCAGCGGTATACCACCACGCTTATAACCAATAAGGGTAAGGGTTTGGGTAGAAGAAGCACCGGGTAATAACTGACAAAAACCATTGTATTCCACCAACTCTTTTTCTGTTACATCTCTTCGTTCTGCAACAAAGGTTTTCATCATCATACCCATATGCCCCTGCGGCCCGCCAAATGCCGTAATACTATGCAGCAGCACAGCGCGGAGGAAGGGAATGTGGCGGATAAGTTGCATCAGTCGTTAGTTACGGGTTACGGGATGCGAGATACGGGTTATTTCTCGAAACTCGTATCTCGTAACTCGAATCTATTTCTTAAGCCCTATCTCCCTTAATCTTTCATCCAAATATTCTCCTGCGGTAGCATCGGGGTAGGCTTTGGGATGATCGGCATCAATACAGCTTTCCAAACAAGCCAAACTCATTTCGCTACGTGGGTGTAGGAAAAAAGGCATAGAGAACCTACTGGTATGCCAAAGTTCACGAGCCGGATTAACCACACGATGCGTAGTACTGCGTAGTTTATTATTGGTAAGACGTTGCAACATATCGCCCACATTCACTACAATTTGCTCAGGCAATGAAGTAACATTCACCCATTCACCTTGTTTGGTAAGAATTTGTAAGCCATCTGCAGATGCCCCAACGAGTAAAGTAATGAGGTTAATATCTTCATGCTGTTCTGCGCGAATGGCGCTTTTAGGTTCATGGGTTATGGGTGGGTAATGAATACAACGCAAAATAGAATTGCCGTTATAAACATATTCATCAAAATAATGCTCATCTAAATTCAGGTACAGTGCAATGGCCTGTAGCAAGGCTTTTCCGCTCTTTTCAAAATTGCGATACGCATTAAAGAGGGTATTATTAAAAGGCGCTACTTCACTCACTTGTACATTATCTGGATATTCCGATTGAATAGGATCATTATCTTCCACCGTTTGTCCGTATTGAAAAAATTCTTTCAAATCCGGAGCATCACTGCCTTTGGCATGTTCTCTACCAAAGCTTGTATAGCCACGCTGACCAGCTACTCCGCAATGAGTTCATCAGGAACACCATGATTTTTTACAGCAACAAAACCAACTTCTTCATAGGCTTTACCCAGGGCTTGTACGAATGCTGCTTTCTGCGCAGCGTTACCACGGGTAAAATCGGCTAAATCAACAACGGGAATGGCCATAAGAATCGTTTTAAAGTGTGGAAAAAACACAAAATTACCATTTTCAGCGGAAACGATTGCTATAGTAAAAAAAGAAAGCATGATGCGCTCTGCGCACCATGCTTTTATGGGGGAACTGGGGGACTGTTAAGGTTTTGTAACGTGGATGGATTTTATAAAACGGGTAT
>JBDKJW010000305.1:0-3236 GCA_039796395.1 Bacteroidota bacterium | reverse complement strand
CCCAGTGATAGTGTTATTGCAGACAATTTTTCTGCTGATGCAAATACATCTATTGCACCTTCTAATAATATTCCAGATGGTTGGATGGGTTTAGATATTGGTACGAATGCCTGTGCGCAATTTGCTAATGCTATTCGGAGATCAAAAACGATTCTATGGAATGGGCCAATGGGTGTTTTTGAAATGGAAAAATTTCAACATGGTACTAAAACTATTGCCATTGCTGTTGCAGAAGCTACAGGAGCGGGTGCGTTTAGTTTAGTAGGTGGGGGTGATAGTGTTGCAGCAGTAAATCAATTTGGCTTTGCTGATAAAGTGAGTTATGTGAGTACAGGTGGTGGCGCCATGCTTGAATTCTTTGAGGGAAAAGAATTGCCAGGTATTGCAGCTATCAACAAGTAGGCTCGCCCTTACTGCTTCAACCTTACACCTTATAGCTTACACCTTTAGGCTACATCCTCACCAGTGGCTGCCTTCAATAGTGTAAACCAATCTTCTCTGGTTAAGCGCATGTCGGCTGCCTTCTTAGCTTGGATTAGCCTTTCAATTTTAGTAGTGCCAATTACAGAGAGAACACCTGATGGATGTGTGTGCAAAAAGGCTAATAATATTTCATTTACACCTGTTGCGTATTTTTCTGAAAGCTTTCTCGCAACTGTGGTAATACTTCTAAAATTGGGATGCGTATCGTCTGTTAAGATGCCACCCCCCAATGGAGCCCAGGCCATGGGTGTAATTATACTTTATTTCAACAAATTGCTTGAGCATATTAACTTGATGGGGAAGAAAATTTGATACGCCAAATTCAATTACTTTTCCTTGCTGCTTTAATAGTTGGATGGCTTCAGCTACTTCTGCCGGGTTTAATAATGGATCGGGGCGATGTATTAGTAATACATCAATATAATCTGTACCAAAATTGGTAAGCGAATTTTCTACTGATTGTAAGATATGCTTCTTACCCGTATGATATGATTTAATGGTATGCTGCGGCCGATTGTCTGTTACCATCTGTATGCCGCACTTGGTTATAAGTTTAAGTTGTGAGCGAAGTGTTTTGTCTTCTTTTAACGCGGCACCAAATTCTTCTTCCGTTGTATAATCACCATATATATCTGCATGATCGAAACTGCGGATACCAGCCGCTAAACATTGTTCTATTAAATAACGATAGGCTGCAGTATCAAAACCTGCGCCCCATTTGCCCCAGCGCATACAACCTGCTATAGGATTACCAATATTAGTTGATTTCATATATCAATATTAAAAAAACCCTCCCGATTTAACGAGAGGGTTTTGTGTAAATAGTAAGGTTGAGGATTAATACTTATTACCGTATCCACCGCCACCGTTTCCACGATCGCGACCACCACCACCACCATAACCACCACGGCTTCCGCCGCCGCCGCCATATCCACCGCGGCCACCGCCACCACCGAAGCTCTTCTTCTTGAAGCCGCCTCTTTCACCCTCTGGGCGTGGAGTAGATTCGTTTACTACAATTTTACGACCTAAGATTTCAGTATCGTGTAAACCAGCGATAGCTGAACGAGCAGCTTCATCATCAGTCATTTCTACGAAACCAAAGCCTTTGCTACGGTCGTTGTTAAATTTGTCGGTAACGATTTTTGCACTGCTTACTTCACCATAGGGAGCAAACAGGTTTTGCAGGTCTTCACTAGACATGTTCCAGTTCAGATTTCCAACGTAAATGTTCATTTTTTAAAAAATTAAGTGATAAAAACCCATGCTTTAACAGTAACCAAAAACCCTGAACCATTTACGTTAAAACGTTCTGAGACCCGGAAACTACTGCATTAGGACGTTCGAAGATAGTACTTTTAACTAAAAAACAAAAAAAAGCCCCAAATTCGCCTTAGCGAATCGGGACTTTTACTCAATAGTTCTCTCTTAAATAGCGATTATTCGCCAATTACTTCAAATTCAATTTCAGTAGTGTTACCATTACCAAAGTCGATAGAAGCCTTATAAGTGCCTAATTCTTTTACTTCATCAGCTATAGAAATACGCTTACGATCAATTTCGTAGCCTTTCTGGTCGCGGATAGCGCGGGCAATCTGAAGGGCTGTAACAGCACCAAAAATTTTACCGCTAGTTCCAGTTTTAGCACCCACTTTTACAGGAGAAGCTTTCAACACATCAATTACCTTGTTAATTTCAGCTAACATGGCCGCTTCTTTCTTCGCCTGTACTTTTAAACGCTCTTCTAACTGCTTTAAATTAGAAGGGCTGGCTTCAATAGCATATTTCTGTGGAATAAGGTAGTTGCGAGCATAGCCGTTCTTTACAGCTACTAACTCATTTCTTCCACCTAAATTATCTACGTCTTGAATTAAAATTACTTGCATCTTATTTTATTTGTTCCCAGCGCCCAATCTGTTAGGATTCGACTGTCTCCGCCGCAGCGGATTAGGGATGGTTAACAAAAATTCTTATTTCATTAAATCTGTTACGTATGGTAACAAGCTCATCTGGCGTGCTTTCTTTACCGCATCAGATACTTTACGCTGGTACTTCAAAGAATTACCACTTAAACGGCGAGGTAACATTTTACCTTGCTCATTCAAGAATTTCTTCAAGAACTCGATGTCTTTGTAATCAACGTATTTAATGCCATACTTTTTAAAGCGACAGAATTTTTTCTTTGGCTTCTCCTGCTTAATGGCAGTCAGGTATTTAATTTCATTCTTTGCCATGATTATGCCTCTGCTTTTTGGGTTACAGGAAATCCGCCATTTCTTTTGGTGTAGTTGTACTCGACGGCGTATTTGTCGAGACGGGTAACCATGTGACGCATAACTTGCTCATCACGCAACAACTGAATTTTCAGTTTTTCAATGATTTCAGCTGCACCGGTAAATTCTAATACCCAATAAATTCCGGTTGTTTTTTTCTGGATGGGGTAAGCCAGTGATTTTAAACCCCAAGGGTTGCTGTGTACGGTTGAACCGCCATTTTCAGCGATGAAATCTTCATACTTTTTTTGGGCGGCTTTAAAGTCTTCTTCAGACAAAACCGGCGTGAAGATCACCATCAATTCGTAATTGTTCATTACTTGAATGTTTAGGTTTATAATGGTTTTTTCCCAGTGGTTTCTTTCAAAATTTATAATTGAAGGAAAATCTGCCAAGACAGATTTGGGGGTGCAAAGGTAAGGGAAAACAACTGATTTCAGTAATATTTCAACAGTTTATTTATTAGTAGCTTTATTATTC
>JBDKJW010000304.1:0-2715 GCA_039796395.1 Bacteroidota bacterium | reverse complement strand
TAAACTACTTACTTGCGGACTAGCAAATCCTAATAATCCTGTTAAAGAAAAAGAAGGATACATAGATGCTTGTGCAATACCCACTCTTTCAAATTGTGCGTTCAATAGTTTTTCAGCTGCTTTTATATCCGGACGTCTTTGTAATAATTGGGATGGCAAGCCCGCAGGAATTTTTGCCAATAATTGTTGATAGGCAATTGATTGTCCACGCGAAATTGGTTTACCTGTTGTAGCCATTAATAAATTGATCGCATTTTCGGTTTGTACTATTTGTCGCTCAAGATTTGGAATAAGCACCGCGGCTTGCATCTCCTGTTGCACCGCTTGAAATTTATCAAGCTCTGCTACATATCCTTTTTCATAGCGCTGTGTAATTATTATAGTACTTTCTTTCCGAACATCAACAGTACGTTTTGCAATGAGCAATCTATTATCCAAATCTCTCAATAAAAAATAAAGGCTTGCTGCTTCTGCAACTAAGCTCACTTTAATGGCATTTACATTTTCTGTTGAAGCCAAAAACTCTGCTTGTGCAGCAGCAGTTGCTCCTCTTAACTTACCCCATAAATCAATTTCCCAATTTAATAATCCACCCACTTTAAAAACAGCGCTATTGAGTCCACCGGCTACACGCAAGGCATCATTACCGGCTGTACCTCCGCCAACTTGGGCTTGGTAATTAAAACTTGGATATTGATTAATGCGAATAATAGCTGTTTGTATCATCGCCTCTTGTACCCTGTTGGCTGCCAATAACAAATTATTATTATTTGCAAGGGTAGTTTTTATGATTGACTGAAGTGCTGTATCGCCAAATAAATCAAACCATTTTACCAATGCAGTTGTATCACCACTAAACCCATCATTATAGGTTGATGGCATGGTAAGTTGATAATCAGCTTGCTGGTATTGTTTACCTACTTTACAGCTAACAAAGTATACTGTAAAACCGAGTAGTATGATGAATATTCTTTTACGCATACACTAGTTTGAAACCTTTATTTTTTTCTTTTTACCTTCTATCAATACAAAAAATGCAGGAATTAATATTACGCCAATAATGGTGGCGATTAGCATTCCACTAAATACGGATACACCCATTACTTTTCTTGCTTCAGCGCCAGCCCCGCTTGCGGTCATCAATGGAATAACACCCAATATAAAAGCAAGTGAAGTCATTAAAATAGGTCGGAATCTTAGCCTAGCACCTTCTATCGCCGCAGCTAATGGCTCCATCCCATCTTGCTCCATTTTCAATTTCGCAAACTCAACTATTAAAATAGCATTCTTAGCATTCAAACCTATCAGCATTACTAATCCAATTTGCGCAAATACATTATTTACATAAGTAGCTGCAAACATGCCACCGATAAATAAACCAAGCAATGCCCCCATGATTGCCCATGGTGTTCCTAATAATACACTAAAAGGTAGTTTCCAACTTTCATATTGAGCCGCCAGAATTAAAAACACAAACAACAACGCCATGGCAAATACAGTGGCACCTTTACCTGCTGCTTCACGTTCTTGATAAGAGGTATTACTCCATTGATATCCAATATCTGCAGGTAATACTTCTTTCGCTACTTCTTCCAATGCATCTAGTGCCGCAGCAGAACTATATCCTGGCGCTGGTACACCACTAATTTCCGCAGCTCTATAAATATTAAAATGATTCGTGAATGAAGGACCAGCAGTGTCTTTCACTTTTGCTAAAGTTCCTAATGAAACCATATCGCCAGCCTGATCTCTTACAAAATATTGATTGAGGTCATCGGGCTTCATCCGATACACTGCATCTGATTGTATATAGGCCCGATACTGCCTACCAAAAGAATTAAAATTATTTACGAATGCACCGCCTAAATAAGCCGATATAGCACCATTCACTTCTTGCAGCGGAATGCCCAGTTTCTGAACTTTTTCTTTATCTACCTGAATCGATTTCTGTGGTACTGTAGCGCGATACAATGTATATGCTTTACCAATCTCAGGTCGCTTAGAAGCAGCTGCAATAAATGCTTGTGCTTGCTTAGCCAAGTACTGCGGCGAGTTTCCTGCTTTATCCTGTAACATCATCGTAAACCCAGCACCAGAGCCTAAGCCTTGTATTGGGGGTGGACCAAAAACAATAACTGTTCCATCCGTTATATTCTTGGTGAGTACCCCATTCATCTCCGCTATTAATTGTGCTACTGTTTTCTTTCGTTCATTCCATGATTTTAAACTGATAAAAGCCATGGCAGCATTGGGAGAAGAAGTACCAGAAAGTATATTGAATCCGATAACCGAAGTATAAGTATTAATTTCTTCAACCCCACTAAAAAATTGCTCTACTTTTTTGGCTACTGCTTCATCATCTTCTTCAGGTACAAAACCGGCAGGTACTTTCTTTCCTAATATACCCGCTGCAACTGTAATCAATAATAATATGATAACACTCATTACCAATTTACGTGCTGCAAATCCGGCAACTTTTACATAACTACCCGTAAACCGATCGAAGTATTTATTAAAACCATCGAAGAATCTTTGTAGTAATCCTTTGGAAGGTTTTTTGGGCTTCAGTAAAATTGCTGCTAAAGCCGGACTCAAGGTCAGCGCATTAAATGCAGAAATAGCAACCGAGATTGCAATAGTAATGGCAAACTGTTGGTATAACCTACCCGTGATACCACCCGATAATGCAACGGGAATAAACACCGCACAAAGAAT
>JBDKJW010000303.1:0-4234 GCA_039796395.1 Bacteroidota bacterium | reverse complement strand
CTTGAATTTATTTATCACTACGATATCGCTAGTATTTTCAGGCATTTTGGTGTACTCGATGCTTCTGCTTTCGCCAAAAGAATTGGCATGAATGCTTCTTTATTGAGGCAGTATAAAACGGGCAAAACATTAGCCAGTAGCAAGCAAAAAGAAAAAATTGAAAAGGGGCTACATGAATTAGGAAGAGAATTATTGGCGCTTAGGTTGTGAAGAAATAGGTGAGTACCCTAGATGGATCAACAAAAGAGTATTATTACCTAGTACTAATACTTGAGGTTATCCAGATCATCTATATAACTTTATTTTTCAAATAACGTTAAACCATTGATATGAAACTAATTATCTATAATGATTATGAAGGACTCGGTATAAAATAGATTATCAATTTTTATTACCTATTTTTTGCTTTTATCCTATCTACATCTTTACGAAGGGCTGCAATTAGCCCCCGCAATTCATTTATATCATTTTTTGATGCTAGGCTAAACTTAGTTTGCTTTGAGGAAACAATATCGCTTGTAGTTTTAGCAAAAAAACACCCTACTTCTACCCTTAGTATTTTAGCAATTTCTATAAGCCTGCTGGCTTGTGGGTCTGTTTCATCTCGCTCTATTTTGGCGTATGCACTAATGCTAATACCTAGCTTACCGCTTATTGTTTTAAGCGTATAACCCTTCTCCAGCCTTAGGTCACGAATTTTTTGTCCGATTGAATGCTTCACCATTCAAAGATTCAAGTAGTTCAGGCCTAAAATGACGTACGATTGTATATCATATTATATTAAATTGCACTCTACAGACAATTTACACTTTAAAGACAATTGTACTAAACCTATTGAATGCCCACACTCCACTGGATTGGTAAGGAAAAAGTGATGAGCCACGATGGAGATGTTCCCTATCGGGTGTTGGAGCATGGCTATGGGTTTGATAATGGAAAAGAAACTACAGCGCCTACCAATAGCGGTAATAAAATTATACACGGCGATAATTTAGAAGCACTCAAAAGTTTATTACCCGAATACGAAGGAAAAATTAAATGCATTTGCATAGATCCACCGTATAACACAGGGAATGAAGGTTGGGTATACAATGATAATGTAAATCATCCCTCCATAAAAAAATGGTTGGGCGAAGTGGTTGGCAAAGAAAGCGAAGACCTTACCCGCCACGATAAGTGGCTATGCATGATGTACCCACGCTTAAAACTGTTGCACCGACTATTAAGTGAAGATGGAGTAATATTTATTAGTATTGATGATAATGAACAAGCGAATTTGAAATTAATGTGTGATGAGATATTTGGGGCTGGAAATTTTCTTGGAAATGTTATTTGGCAAAGAGCTTATGCACCAGTAAATACAAAGAAAAGATTTTCACCAAATCATGATTTTATAACTTGTTATTCAAAGAATTATTCTGACATTACTTTTCTCTTAAGGCGAACCCAAGAAGCAAACGATAGATATATTAACCCAGACAATGACCCAAGAGGATTATATAAGCCTGATAATTTAAGTGTGGGCCCAATTGTTGAAAAGCAAATTTATCCCATTACAACACCCTCAGGCAGAGTTGTATATCCACCAAAAGGATACTGTTGGAGATATACCCAAGAGAGATTTCGTGAATTAATTGAAGACAATAGAATTTGGTTTGGAGAGTCGGGCAACAACGTGCCTGCTATAAAACGTTTTATTTCCGAGGTAAAAGACGGGATAACACCAATGACTGTTTGGACTTACAAAGAAGTTGGACACACTCAAGATGCAAAAAAAGAGATTAAAGCGATATTTCCTGAGAGCGGTCTTCCCTTCGATACACCCAAATCACTACAGCTTATTGAAAGAGTCATTGGATTAAACAGTGATACAGAAATGACAATCCTCGATTCCTTCGCGGGCTCAGGAACAACAGCTCATGCAGTACTCAATCTAAACAAACAAGATGGTGGTAATCGTAAATTCATTTTAATTGAAATGGAAGATTATGCCAATACTATTACTGCCGAAAGAGTAAAGCGCGTTATCAATGGCTATGCAGATAAAGAAGGCACAGGCGGCAGCTTTGATTATTATAGTTTAGGAGAACCACTATTCATGGGCGATAATCAAGAAGAACTCAATCCTGCTATTCCTATCGAAAAAATTAAAGAATATATCTGGTTCAGTGAAACAAGAGAAGTCTACCAAGGAGAAAACAAAGAAGAATCAAACTTATTGGGTGTAAAAGAAGATACGGCTTATTACTTCTTCTACAATCATGAAGCTATACATACGCTCGATTATGAATTGCTCACGCTTATTAAAACCAAAGCGGCGCAATACGTGATCTATGCAAATAATTGTTTATCGATAGATGGCTAATAACTCGCCATGACTCACAAAAACAAACTGTGTGGAACTAAAGAGCTATCAATATAAAGTTATTCAAGACCTTGAGGATTTTCTCGGGTATGTGCAAACTATGCCCAAATACGATGCTGCATTCAATAGCTATTGGGAAAATAAAGTGGGTCCGTATAATCCGTTAGAAGGTACGGGCATGCAGCCTTACAAAAACACAATCCCGGGTGCTGCCCATGTTTGTATAAAAGTACCTACTGCTGGTGGAAAAACTTTTATTGCCTGTAATGCATTACACAGCATTTTTAATGCGTATAGCGATCGCATTCCAAAAGTAGTAGTGTGGTTAGTGCCTTGGACAAATTTACTTTCGCAAACAGTAAAGAATTTACGTGATGCCAATCACCCTTATCGGCAAAAACTAAATAGCTTATTTAGTCACCGTGTAGAAGTGTACGAAAAAAAAGACGTTTTACAAGGAGCTAACTTTAACCCTACCGTTTTGCGCGATCAGCTTTCTATTATTGTAATGAGTTTCTCGAGCTTGCGTGCTAAAAACAAGGAAGATAGAAAGGTGTACCAAGAAAACGGACAGCTACAGCCCTTTGTGGATGCTATGCCTAGCAAAAAGCATATTTTGGAAGACACCGATGAATCTGCACTCATCAATGTAATTCGGAGTATGCATCCTGTGCTAGTTGTAGATGAAAGTCATAATGCAGAAAGTAATTTAAGTGTAGATATGCTTAATGCACTTAATCCATCTTTCGTACTCGATTTAACGGCAACACCAAAAGACAATAGCAATATAGTAAGCTTGGTGCCTGCCATTGAGTTGAAGAAAGAACATATGGTTAAGTTACCAGTAATCGTGTATAATCATCCCGATAAAACAGAGGTAATAAATAGTGCGCTTCATTTGCAAAGAAAACTAGAACACCTTGCTAAACAACAGGAGAAAAATGGTGGAAGATATATTCGTCCCATTGTTTTATTCCAAGCACAGCCAAAAACAGGAGAAGAAAATACCACTTTTGAAAAGTTAAAGGAACAATTATTAAGAATTGGCATACCTGCTGAAGAAATAAAAATAAAAACAGCAGAGAAGGATGAATTAAAAGGAATTGATCTACTCTCTAAAAAGTGCAAGGTTCGTTATATCATTACCATTAATGCTTTAAAAGAAGGATGGGATTGCCCCTTTGCATATGTTTTAGCATCACTAGCCGATAAATCTTCGGCAGTAGATGTAGAGCAAATTTTAGGGCGTGTATTAAGGCAACCCTATGTAACAAAACATACAGATCCACTTTTAAATGTATCCTATGTACTAACTGCATCTACAAAATTCAATGATACCCTTAATAATATTGTAAAAGGCTTACAGGAATGTGGTTTTAGTGATAAGGATTTCCGAGAGAAAGATGCAATGCCAGCAACTGTAAAAGAACCAGAAGCCAAGAAACCTTTAGAACAATTTTTATTTCCTGAATCTAACCCTACGGCAGATGATGAAATAGATACCGATCGTATTCAATTTAATATAACTGAGGATAATGATAACGATATAAACACAACTGTTGCAAGTATTACAAAAATGGCTATTGAACAAGATCAGGTAATGCAAACAGAAGTAGCCAAACAGTTGGCAGATGATCAACCATTTTTCACTGAACTAACAGGTATGGCAAAACAATATAAAATTGTAGAAGCTTTTCAGGAAACTGTTACTGGTATTATTTTACCTCAATTTTTCTTAACAACAAATTCTGCCGACTTATTTAATACCGGTAAGGTTTTATTAAATCAAGAATCGTTGTTGAAAGATTTCAAACTAAGTAATGAAGATAGTAATATTGATTTTGAGCAAATAGCTGCAGAAATTGTAAA
>JBDKJW010000302.1:0-2843 GCA_039796395.1 Bacteroidota bacterium | reverse complement strand
TTGCACCTGCATTGGTGGGTGATGCCTCTACATTAACCACCATTTTATCGGGCTGTACTTCAATCAATGGTTTTTTGGAAGTAACTGTAACTTCTCCTAGTTGCTTTGTAGAAGGGGTAAGGTTAAGGGTATAGGGAGGAAGGGATTTACCATCAAAGCTAAAAACCCGTGAATAGGTTTTGGTATAGCCCACCAAATTTGCAGATAGCAGATAGTCGCCGTTTTTGGTGGGATTAAGCCCGAAATTTCCCTCTTTATCGGAAACTGTTGATTTAACTAAAGAAGAATCTTTGGCGTTTAAGATAAAGCCGATTCGGCGGGTTTTCCAGCTCCATTTACCTTCCCTGAAACAAGGTCTTTTGAGGCTTGTTGGGCTGTTGCCGCTAGAGAAATGACTGAAAAACTCAACAAAAGCAGTGTTTTAAAGGTTTTTTTCATGTTTTTACTATTTATATAGTTCTTGTTTTAACTAATTACAGAACAAACCTATGTACCTTGTTAAACATAGTACATGATTTTAACATGAACGGTAGAAATTCAGGGATAAAAGGCGGTTGGGAGTAAATAAGTAAACTAAGTAACCAAGAAGGTGCAAGGGGAAGGAAAAAGGGAATGAGGTGGAAGCAAAGGATAGCAAGAAATACTACCAAGCATTAATTAGTAGGGGTAATTGCAAGCGCATATCTCATTTTACTAACTGTAAAATTTCCTGCAAATCTTTAGGTATTTCCATAGGCTTTAAAGGAGGCACATTTGCCCCTCCGGTATTGCCAACTGGTATTGTACCTACAAATGATTTAACGCCCCCAACTAATAACCTTGGGATTTGTCCAATCAACTAAAGTTACTACTAATTTCTCTCCCTACTTCGTTTCTTGCTCCAATAAAACATATATGCCCCGCCAATAAACAAGGCCAGTGAAATGAGTTCAGCCTGTGTAGGATTAAAGGGTAAATCGTATTTTGTATTTACCCTGATCTTCTCTATTAGAAATCTTTCAGCGCCATTCATCATTAGATAAATGGAGAAGAGCATACCTGGGGTTTTAACTTTCTTTCTAAAACTCCAAATTACAAAAAACAAAATAGTACAAATTATTACTTCATACAATGCTGTTGGATAAACAGGCATGGGCAATTGATTACAAAACTGTTCTCCCACACAACCGGGTATAGGCACCCCTTCGCTTAATACATTGTGAGGGTATTGGTAACTCCATAAAAAATCGGGTAACCAAGAAAATGGTTTAGGATGATTATTTACAATACCCCAATCACCATCACCGCTAATTTGGCAACCTACCCTACCGAGTGCATACGCAAACATCATGGTAGGTGCAAAAGCATCTAATAAATGAATAAAGGCAATTTTATTTTTTTGTGCATACCAATAAATTGCTAATCCAGCACAAATCAATCCACCATAAAAAGTTAAGCCGCTAAAAGAAATCAGTGACCCAATCGGATCCTTTGAAAATTCATTCCAGTTCTCGAGATTATGAAAAATTTTTGCCCCTAAAAAACCAAATAGCGCAGCATAAATTACCATATCGCCTACTCTATCATGTGGCCAAATACGCACTATACGCTCTTCTGGTTTTTCTAATAATTGCTTTTTCTTCTCCCACCATTTCATACCACCAAAAAGCAAGGCTACCAACATGCCTGATAAAAAATTTCCTTGGGAAGAAAGGATAAATGCTTGTGGATCATTCAGTGCATCAGGCACTGTAAAAGCACCAATAATTTTATACCCAAAAATAAAACCCAGTAATCCATTAATCAACAAATCGGTTAAAGAAGCGAGCTCCCCAATTTTTATTTTTTCTTCTGTATTGATAAATAAACCTAGACCTTGCTTTCGCTTTAATTCTAAATTTAATATCCAAGCAGATACGATAAATGAAAGGGCAACAAAAAAACCAAAACTATTGATCAGTTTTAACCCCTGCCATTCAATGCCAAAAAGATCCTTAAATGCGTAATATAAATTGGGATACATGTACTTGTTTGAATTTGCAATGTTATATAGAAATTACCATAAAAAGTTAGGCCCTCCGCAGATGCAGAAGGCCCTTACTTACTAACCCATCTAAAAACAAAGCTTAATAACTTAATTACAATGTTGATCAAAAACGGAAATCAAATGCTGCGCAATAACCTGTGCCGGTCTGCCTTCAATTTGATGACGCTCCACCATACTCACTAATTCCCCATCTTTAAATAATGCAATAGCAGGTGATGAAGGAGGATAAGGCAATAAATGCTCTCTCACTTTATTAACCGCTTCTACATCAAAACCTGCAAAACTTGTTGCCAATCTATCCGGACGCTTACTCGCATTTTGTACTGCCATCAATACACCTGGCCTACAAGTACCTGCAGCACAACCACACACAGAATTAATAACAACTAAAGTTGTACCATCTTGTTTTAGTGTAGACTCTACTTCTGACGCATTTACCATTTCACTAAAACCCTCATCGGTTAACTCAGCCTTCATCGGCATCACTATTTCTGCTGGATACATATCTATATATTGGAAGGCAAAAATAAGAATTTTGCCGAATTTATACAAAATCGACTTTTAAACAGTCAATTAGTCATTAAATAATTAATATTTGCGTCAATTTGTCATTTATATTAACCCGATTTTTATCAAAATGACGTTTAAACACCTGTTTTAGGGTACTGGTATACAGTTTGAACTAATTCTATCATTCTAAAAACAATAAAAAAATATACATTATGACACAGTTAAAAAACAACAACTTAAGCGTATTCGATGAGTTATTTAATGCATTTCCTTCTTCATGGGGAAGAGATGTACAAACAGGTTACCC
>JBDKJW010000301.1:0-2575 GCA_039796395.1 Bacteroidota bacterium | reverse complement strand
ACACCCTGTGCAACACACTGATCGATGATATTCGCACTTACTTCTGCCAAGCGATGCACATTAGCTTCGCGTGCGCGGTAATCGCCTCCTTTGATCGTATCATAAAACAAACGGAATGTGCTATCTCCATCATTCTGATAGTTCTTAGCAGCATTAATACCTCCTTGTGCCGCAATAGAGTGAGCCCTGCGAGGGGAATCCTGAAAACAAAATGCTTTCACTTTATACCCCATTTCACCCAATGAGGCAGCGGCAGAAGCCCCTGCTAAACCGGTACCCACTACGATTACATCGAGCTTTCTTTTGTTAGCTGGGTTCACCAGCTTGCAATGCCCTTTATAATCTGTCCATTTTTGTTCTAAAGGCCCTGAAGGAATTTTCGCGTTCAACATATATAAGGTTTAGATTCTTTAAAATTCAAGTTGATTTAGACCAGAGACCGGAGACGGTAGACCGTTTTCTTTCTACGGTCCACGGTCTACCGTCAACCGTCTATTCAATCCATCCAAAATAAAAACTCAATGGCATCAATATAAAAGCGATGGTAATGAAAACAGAGAAGCCGTATCCGATGCTTGTGAGCATCAAGTTGTATTTCTTATTATGAACACCCATTGTTTTGAAAGCACTTTGGAAGCCATGTGCTAAGTGATAGCCAAGCGAAAGACATCCAAGTATATATACAATTACCACCCATAACTCACTGAATTCCAGCTTCATTTTCTCATACAAATTAATTTCTGGTCCGAGTAAAAAACCTTGGCTAGATCTATTGGGGAACCAGAAATGAGCAAGATGTATAACGAGGAATAGAAGAATAATTGTACCTAATAAACCCATACTACGGCTATACCATTTGCTACCATCAGCATAGTTTACGGCATAACCTACCGATCTTTTTTGGCGATTTTCAAGCGTTAATAAATAACCTTGGAAAATATGAAGAATAATACCGCCGAATAAGCCAATCTCTAAAATGCGCGGTACTACATTGCTTCCCATGAAGTGGGCAGCATGGTTAAACATTTCTCCACCATCATTGGCCCATATACAGGCATTGAGTGACGCGTGAATAATTAAGAAAAGAATAAGTGAAATGCCGGTTAAGCCCATTACCAGCTTTTTACCAACAGAAGATGTAAACACTTGTTTCCAGGTCATATAGCAAGATTATTGGTGAAGTCTGCGCAAAAATAACACAGTAAATGATGTTATGTTGATTAATTGTCATGTTTTTGTTGGTTTATTCAATTTACCGCACTTCTTTCTATAAATAAGTTGAACAGTAGAATAAACCGTTTACATAAATCCGCTTATGCATTAAACTTAGCATAGTACATTTGGGTATGATCAAGCTCCTCAGTATTTTATGGAATAGCTTCCGCATGGCATTGCAGGAGCTACGCGTGAATAAGCTACGTACCTTCCTTTCTTTGTTTGGCATTACCATTGGTATTTTTTGCATTATTGGGGTATTGGCTACGGTGGATAGCTTAGAACGAAAAGTGCAAAACGATATTAAATCGTTGGGAAATAATACAATTTATATTGATAAATGGAATTATGGCGGTGGACCAGATTATCCATGGTGGAAATACTTGAAACGCCCTTCTATGAAATTTGAAGAGCTGCGGTTCGTAAAATCTAAAAGTCAGTTATCTGATTTCGCTGCTTTCTTTGTTAGTAATAGTGTGAATTTGAGTAGAGAAGATAATATTTTAAGTGGAGTAGGTTTATATGGTGTAACCAATGAATTTAATAGTATACAAACCATAGAAATTGGAGAAGGAAGGTATTTGAGCGAAGCTGATTTTATGCGGGGTGTGCCCGTTGGCGTAATTGGAAATAAGGTAGCTGAAGAACTTTTTGGCAGTGCCGAGAAAGCGGTAAATAAAGAAGTATCTTATAGTGGTAGAAAATTATTTATTGTTGGGGTTATTAAAAAACAGGGACAAAGCTTTGTAGGTGGTTACGATTACGACCAGAGTGTATTAGTGCCTTATCGCTATTTTGCCTCGATCTATAATCCGGATAATAGCAATCCTTATATTATGGTGCAAGGGAAACCTGGTATAGCTTCATCGGCATTACAAGATGAGTTGAATGGTGTGATGCGACAAATAAGAAAGCTTAGTCCACAACAGGAAGATAATTTTTCTTGTAATGATGTAGCGATGTTTAGTGAGCAGGTAAAAGGTTTTTTCGGACAAGTAAGTACAGGCGGCTGGTTTATTGCAGGATTGAGTTTATTGGTGGGTGCTTTTGGTGTTGCAAACATCATGTTTGTTACCGTGCGTGAAAGAACGAGCCAAATTGGATTGAAAAAAGCAATCGGCGCGAAGCGCCGTACCATACTCACAGAGTTTTTATTAGAGAGTGCTTTCTTATGTATTATCGGTGGCTTGGTGGGTTTAGGATTGGTATGGATACTATCACTTGTATTAAGTTCTGTATTACCATTCCCTATATTTATTGCTCCGAATATTGTAGCATTGGCATTAAGTATCTGTATTGTACTCGGTATTTTGGCAGGTATTATTCCAGCATCCATCGCCGCGAAAATGGATCCGGTGGT
>JBDKJW010000300.1:0-2580 GCA_039796395.1 Bacteroidota bacterium | reverse complement strand
AGTATATCCGCAGCGTCTTTCATGATCACTAAATCACTATCGCTCCCCATAATAATGCCAACAAACGGTTTTGCTTGCTTTTTCATACGCTAATGTAATGCTAATTCAATACTTGCATGGTTAAAAAATAACTACAGTCATAAACAGGAATATCCGAAAAATAAAAATCATTACTGTCTTCCGTTACTATTAAATCGCATTTTGCCTCTTTAGCGGCATAATACTTTAACCCATCTTCTACGTCTATGATTTTTTTATTCGAAAAAGTAGCCATTGTAGCTTTTTCTAAAATTGGCGCAATGCGAATATGCTTTATAAGTTCCGCTATTTTTTCTTTTGCCCGTTCTTCTCCACAAACTTTACTCGCAAAGTAAAATGCAATAGCTAAACAAATAGGCGAGGTATATAAACGATAACGCCTACCATTTGCTAAGCTTAAAATTTTAGCTGCATTTGGAAATTTAGGATACTCTTTATTTAAAACGATGATGAGTACGTTTGCATCTAAAAAAACATTCATTTCTTCTTTTTACGCGATTCATAAAATTCGGCTTTAAGCGCCGCGTTTGGTTTACGTGAACGCACATAAATAGGAGCTTCTTCTGCCACTTGCATAACCCAGTTAGCAATGGGCAACTCATCTAAAGATTTATAGTTATTTTCAATTAAGTTTCGATAAATATATTCTGTTAGGCGCGATAAACTGATATTATTTCTGTCTGCAAATAATTTGGCACCATGAATAACATCTTCATCGAAACTAAGGGTGATTTTTGCATCCATAAAGCTGATTTACTACAAAATTATTTATTTTATACGTACAAAAATCAAGCCCTCCAAAATTTGCGGATAATACCTAATATTCAAACTATTTCAATGCCCGTTTATAACACTGTATTGCATTTTCAAAACCCAAATAAAGTGCATCGCAAATAAGCGCATGACCAATACTTACTTCATCTACATAAGGAATTTCTTGTGTAAAAAAACGGAGATTGTGCATGTCTAAATCATGCCCGGCATTTATCCCTAGTTCCATTTTTTTTGCTAGTTCAGCAGCTAACTTATAGGGCCTTATAGCTTCATTCTTTTTCCCTTCTGCAAAATTTATGGCATATTGTTCTGTGTATAATTCAATTCTATCCGTACCTGTTTCAGCAGCACCCGCAACCATCTCTTCAACTGGATCTACAAAAATAGATACCCGAATACCTGCGGTTTTAAATACCCGAATAATATCTTTTAAATAATCCTTATGTGCAATGGTATCCCAACCATGATTGCTGGTTAATTGTCCGAGCGCATCAGGTACCAATGTAACCTGATCGGGTTTTGTTGCCAACACCAAGTCTACAAATTTTTGCTCGGTTGGGTTGCCCTCAATATTAAATTCAGTAGTAATGATTTTTTTAATGGCATGAACATCGGCATATCGAATATGCCTTTCATCGGGCCTTGGGTGAACGGTTATACCATCTGCGCCAAATGCCTGCGCATCTATGGCAGCTTTCACTACATCTGGGTTATTTCCACCTCTGCTATTTCGCAGCGTCGCAAATTTATTGATGTTTACACTGAGCTTTGTCATGATACAAAGGTAACAACTCAGCTTTACTTAGTAAATTGCAAACATCATCAACATTCTACCCCTAATTCTGTTTATATAGCATGGCATATTCTTCCTTAGAAACTTGTTTACTTGATTTGGAGAAAAATGGGATGCTTATTCGCATCAAACAAGAAGTAGACCCCTATTTAGAAATGGCAGCGATTCATTTGCGGGTTCATGAAGCCGGCGGACCGGCACTGCTTTTTGAAAACGTAAAGGGTTCAAAATATAGGGCAGCATCCAATATTTTTGGAACACTCGAGAGAAGTAAATTTATTTTTAGAGATACACTTGAATCTGTTCAGCGATTGATTGAACTAAAAAGCAATCCGATCAAGGCGGTGAAACATCCATTTCAAAATTTCTCAACAGGATTGGCTGCCTTAAAAGCATTACCGCTTAAAAATCCAATGAATAAACCTGTTTTGTATGAACGGATTCAGATTAGCGATTTACCGTTGATTCAACATTGGCCCATGGATGGAGGTGCTTTTATAACACTACCACAAGTGTATTCAGAAGACATAGATAACCCTGGTATTATGCAAGCAAACCTCGGTATGTATCGCATTCAATTAACAGGCAATGAATATGTTCCGAATAAAGAAATTGGGTTGCATTATCAGTTACATCGGGGTATTGGCGTGCATCAAACAAAAGCCAATAAAAAAGGATTACCGCTGAAAGTAAGTTGCTTTGTTGGCGGTCCGCCTGCACATACTGTTGCTGCTGTTATGCCTTTACCGGAGGGTATTAGCGAAGCTACATTTGCAGGCGTTTTAGGAGGAAGAAGATTTAGATATAGTTATGAAGAAGGCTTTTGTGTAAGTACCGATGCCGATTTCGTAATTACAGGTGAAGTTTATCCAGGAGAGAATAAACCAGAAGGTCCGTTTGGGGATCATTTAGGCTATTATAGCTTAACACACGATTTTCCAGTGATGCATGTGCAAGCAGTATATGCCCGCAAA
>JBDKJW010000299.1:0-6310 GCA_039796395.1 Bacteroidota bacterium | reverse complement strand
CCTAACGAAAAAATTACCTGGGGTAAATTAGATATTCATACGCCTAAATATATTGTAGAGAGTGATGCTACGATTGTAGTACCGTTGATTTTTGCGTATCTTTTAGGTTTATAGGGTTTAAAGAGTTTATAAGGTTGCAGAAATAATAAAGACCTGCCAGGTTTTGAAACTTGACAGGTCTCTTACTTTATAAACCCCTAACTATCTATTCGGCATATTCAACGGCGTATCGCGTTTCAACATATTATCGCGGTTGGCCATTTCCCAAGCAGTATAAAATACGAGCTTGGTTCTTTTTTGCATTAATTCAAAATTGATTTTCTCTACTGTATCGGTTGGGCGATGATAATCGGCCTGTAACATACCATCATAGAAAAATAAAATAGGTACGCCTTTCTTAGCAAAATTATAATGATCGCTACGGTAGTAAATTTGATTCTGATCTTTTGGATCATCATATTTATAATCCAATACTAAATTGGTGTACTTTTTATTCATGCCCTCATTAATGATTGGTAATTCGCTACTCAACTTATCATGACCAATTACATAAATATAATTCAGCGTATCGGCTGTTTTGCGTTCAGTATCAACACGACCAATCATATCTGTATTTAAATCAGCTGTAGTTTTTTCTAATGGGAAAATAGGATGTTCTGAATAATAATCAGATCCCCAGAGTCCTTTTTCTTCACCACTAACGGTCATGAATACGAGGGTACGGCGAGGTTTATTGCCCTTCTTCGCTGCTGCCGCAAATGCTTCTGCCATCTGCATTACACCTACTGTGCCTGAGCCATCATCATCGGCACCATAATAAATTACATTACCTCTTTTGCCTAAATGATCGTAATGACCTGTAAGGAATAGGTATTCATCTTTTTTATCGGTACCTGGGATAATGCCTACTACATTACTACTCTCTAAAGTTTCAACTGTTTTCTCTGTTTGAATATTTACTTCAGCAACATAACTGCCTTTTTCAAGCGATTTAATAGCAGCTATATCCATTGCTTTTGTTCTACCTAACATAGCAGAAGCTACTGAAGCAGATACAGTTCCAGAAACAGCACCATTCGTATTTGGTTTCAAATACATTTCTCCTTTAGTAGGGGTAATTGCTTTTTTAGGAAAATCGGCAGTTACTACTAAAACTGCTGCTGCGCCTGCGGTGCGGGCTGCAACTATTTTCCCGCTGGTAGAAGCTGGGCTCACAAATCTTCTTCCCGCACCTGCAGGAGGTTTATATCCTTCAGGAGATCCATCGAGTACCAATACTAGTTTGCCTTTTACATCTAAGCCATTTAGGTCATTTATTTTACCTTCTGCATCAACAATACCATAGCCAGCAAACACTACATTAGTGTAAGTGAAATTACCGAATGCTAAACTGCGCAGAGGGAGAACAAAATCTTTATCCCAAGTGAATGATTGTCCGTTTACACGCAAAATAGCTTTGCTTAATGAATCGCGATAAACAGGGTAGAGTTGTTGATAGCTATTGCCATTACCTGGCTGTAACCCCATTCTTTTAAACTCAGCTTCTATATAGGCAGCTGCTTTTTTTTGTCCGGGTGTAGCCGTTTCTCTTCCTTCCATGTCGGCACTAGCCAAAATGGTGAGTTTGCTTTTAAGCCCTTCTGTGGTGATCAACTCCGCAAAGCGGGCCGATTGATCTTTTTGAGCGGAAGCCACTACTGAAGCGATCATCAGCAATGGCAGCATCATTTTTTTCATGTGTGTGGTTGTTTTAGTTACAAGCAATCTTCCCTACACGGTTGGCATGGCGCCCACCTTCGAAGGGTGTATTCATAAAAATGTCTATCATTTGTTGGGCTAGGGCTAATGCAACAAAACGTGCGGGTATGCAAATCATATTGGCATCGTTGTGCATACGTATTAATTGTGCCACGTCGTTTTGCCAACATAACCCAGCTCTTATACCTTGGTGCTTATTGGCCGTGATTGCAACACCATTAGCGCTACCACATAAAAGAATACCAAAAGCAGCTTCGCCCTTTTCAACCGCACTAGCGGTGGGGTGGGCAAAATCGGGGTAATCTACGGAATCAAGTGAAGCGGTACCAAAATCGGTTACGGTGAAACCTTTATCTTGTAGCCATTTCACGAGTATTTGTTTGTATTCAAAACCTGCATGATCGCAACCTATTGCAATAGGCTTTTCTTTATTAAATTGATAGTTGTTCATTTGTCAATAGTCATTTGTCAATGGATCATGGTCTATCGTCTTTCCCCTAACTCCATTCTTCTTCTTCTCTTTCTTTTACTGCTTTATAGGCCCTATCAGAAACTAAGATACTTAATTCGTATAACGACCACAAAGGAATGAATACAATTAACTGACTCATCCAATCGGGGCTTGGGGTAATAAATGCGGCCACTACTAAAATTACAACTACCGCATACTTACGTGTTGTGCGTAAAAACGATGGAGTTACAATACCAATTTTGGTGAGTATAAAAGCAAGCACGGGTAATTCAAATGCGAGGCCGCACCCTAAGATAATATTGGTAAGGTTATCTAAATAATCAGAAAATGTTGGTCTGGTTACAATCATATTTTCTGTACCCAATTGAAAGCCGGGTATTTTTTAATTCTTTCTCTTTTAAAGCTGGTTTAATAAATCGCCAGAACTCCCAGAAAATAAAAGGGAAGGCAATGATAATACCACCTACTAATGCCATGGTAATACTGCTCAGAAATTGTCCGCCGAAAGTGGTACTCTGCATGGTAACTTCAACAGGGGGCATGCATAAGGCATCACCTAAATGTGCCCAGTGACTAAAATCGCAAAGTGCTTTATAGCTTATAAAGTCTTTATTGATGGGGCCGGTAATAATATGATCGAAAATCCAGTTTCTATAAATAAATATGAAAGCGGCACTTACTAAAATGGCAATAACAGAACGAATAATATGCGACCTGAGTTCCTCGAGATGATCGATAAAACTCATTTCTGATTTTTGACCTTTGGTTGATCTATTGAATAATGCCATGGAATTTTCTTACTAACGGCGCAAAGGTAGGGGTTAAGCCAGCATAAAGCAGTTGTTATTACCTTAAAACCTTCATTTTAACCATTTCAATACGGGTATCACTTACAGTGAGTATATCGAAGCGGAAATTATTAACAATAATCGTTTCTTTTTGCTTTGGAATAGTTTCATGTTCATTGATGATAAAACCGCTTAGTGTTTCTGAATCGCCATCTGGGAAATTGAGTTGATATTTTTCATTAAGGTAATCTAGCTCAAGCCTTCCACTAAAGATAAACTCATCTTCCGCTAACTGTTTTTCTACAAACTCTTCTACATCATATTCATCCTGAATTTCGCCAAATATTTCTTCTAATACATCTTCCATGGTTACGATACCCGCAGTACCACCAAATTCATCTACTACCCAAGCAATACTTTTTCTTTCCTTTGTAAATTTATTGATAAGATCTGTGGCGCTCATACTTTCAGGAACGGCTACAATTGGATGTAGCATATCGCGAATTTGGGCGGGTTTATTGAATAGGTCGAGCTGATGAATATACCCAACGATGGTATCAATATTACCCTCATACACGAGCAATTTGCTCAACTTAGTTTGGATAAATTGGGCCCTTGCTTCTTCTACTGTAGCCGTAGCTTCAATAGCTTCTATTTCTGTTCTAGGCACTAAGCATTGGCGAATTTTGATCGTGGGCAAACTCAAGGCATTTTCAAATAGCTCTGTATTAAGCTCTTGTACTTCTTCGTCTTGTTCCTTGGTTTGCTGGTAAAAATGTTCTAGATCTACTTTTGTAAATGCTTCGTTCTTGGTGTTCAGGCGCACGTTGAAAACGTATTTCAATATCCATTGCGACATATTTACAAACAAATCAGTTAATGGTAGAAATAAGCCATGAAAAAAATTAGCCAACGGGGCAAAGAATACCAATAGGGAATCATTTTTTGCGCGAAATATAGCTTTGGGTAAAAATTCGCCAATGATAAGTACTACTAAAGTGGAGAGTAAAGTGTCAAGACCTAATTTTAAAAATTCGTTTTTAACATATTTATCCAGCGGATTCCAAATACCCATTTTGAGCATTTCATCGAAGAGTAAACCATATATAACCAGGAAAATATTCAAGCCAATTAAACAAGTACCAATGAATCGAGCGGGGTGTTCCATAAAAGTAGAAAGAATCGCCCCACTTTTATTGCCTTGCTTTTTTTTGAGTTCTATGCTGAGGCGATTAGCCGTAAAAATACCGAGAATAGTATAGATATGATCCATTACTTAAAAATACAAGATTAAACTGAGATGTAAAATTACTACTAATTCATAAAACAAAGCGCCCCGTGAAAACGGGGCGCGTACCGATTATTAACAACATGAGAAACCCGGCTGTGTTTCTTATTTAAAATCTACTGTACAATTCTGGCACTTCATCTCTATTTTCAATCCTTTTCCATCGCCAACCACAGCCGAAAAACGATTATTGATGCTTTCTTCGCAACTATTACAATCTACTCTGGATACGGCGCGATTTACGCTGCGAATAGTATTTGTAATTTCATCTTCTAATTTATTTTTTGAACTAGAACTACCAGTACTTGCTGCTTTGGGCTCTTCTTTTAAAGGTAGGCGATCAAAATTGCCATATACACTGCTATAAGGACCTACAAAGTTGATAGCATAATTTTTGATGTTGCGCAAAGGCAAACGAATATCAGCATACTTATTATCGATGCGTACCAAACTTAAGTTAGCGCCTGCATTGCGTACTTTTATATCCGCATTTGTACCATCAATCTCTAAACTATTATTCAGTTTTGTGATGCGTAGATTACCATAATTTTTTCTTCCTCTAATATCACCGGCTTCTTCAATTTCATATTCATCATTTGTGCTACGGAAGATCGCTTTTTTTACAGCAGCAATTTCAATGGTTGAGTATTTGGTATCTATATCTGCATCGTCAATATTTTTTGCACTAAAGCGGCCATTAATAAATTCTATTTCGGCTATATCTGCATCGTCAATTGATACATTCGAATATTTTGAACGAAGAATGATTTTATTAAAACTACCTGCATCTAAATTGCCATTTGTGATATCTATATTTGCCGTACTTAGTTTTCCTTCAATTTGTACATCGGCGTATTTACTTTCAATATCTAGTTTCGCTGAGGTTGGAACATATACAGTTACAATTCGCTTGGCATTGGCTTTGGTGCCTATATTTTGTCCGTTGCCATTAAAAACAGCAACACCGTTTTGTCCGCTACTAGAGCTACTCCATCCATATGTTGATCCACTAACCGTATAGCTACCGCCACTTATGCTTCCCGATTTTATTTTTACAGATGAGCCCAACATCCGTAAGCTAAGGTTTAGTTTTTCGAACCACTCTTCATCCGATAATTTGCCATCTCCCTCATAAAAAACGGTAGTGGTAACTTTTACTTTGGGTTGATCCCATTGCTTTACCACAATATTGCGAGAAGAATTATCGATATAAATATCTGCGGTTTTAGTAATCGATAATTCCTGACTTACTTCTTTTGATTTTACATCATCTGCATCGGTGAATTTTTTACCGCCATTGGTATTGAAAACAACATTAGCTTCATCTAAAAAACTTATCTGACTCATGGGAGCCATTGCTGGGAGCGGCTCCATAGGGGGCACAGGCGGTATGGGTGCGAATGCAGCTTGTGCATCAATATTGGCTAAACGGGAGGCTTTCGGACTCGCAGACTCACGGATTTTCTGACTGGGTTGTTGCGCCGCACTACATAGTGATAGTACGATGCCTATAAGCGGTAAGGTTTTTAAAAAATAGCGTTTCATTTTATTGTGTTTAAATACTTAAGAAATAGGTGCGAACCGTATCTACCGCTCCGCGATTTTGTTTATAACGATTATTGGTTTTATTCATCTCCAACTGCAGTTGTTTGAGTATGTTTAGTTTTTGTTGATAGAGATTGATGAGTTGATCAAGTAATTCATCATTCATGCCTTTGCGTGAAATATCCATTTTAATTTGCACCTCATCTTTATCCATTTGTTTCAACTGTACTTTAAAGTCGCTGAAATAAGCAGCACTCTCTGCATACATGGGCATAGTACTGATACGTGCTTTTTGTAAGTTGATAACCTGCGTGAAGTTGGCTTCGAGGGTTTGAATAGAGGATACGGGATTCGGGTTGCGGGATTCGGGATATGAGTTTCGAGTTGCGGGTTTCGGGATTCGGGTTTCGGGTTGCGAGTTTCGGGTTTCTAGTTTAATACTAGCGGTTATTTCTCGTA
>JBDKJW010000298.1:0-2588 GCA_039796395.1 Bacteroidota bacterium | reverse complement strand
GCTCAACAGCAATACCCATCTAGCTTATATGAAGTGATAGTAGTAAATGATCATTCAGAAGATGATACGGCAACTGAAGTAATGAAGTTTGCTCATTCAATAAAAAACTTACAGGTCATTCATTTAGAAGATCATTTGCAAGGCTCACGAATCAATTCTTATAAAAAGAAAGCTATTGAAATTGCAGTTGCACAAGCGAAAGGAAATTGGATTATTACCACAGATGCAGATTGCAAAGCGCAGCCATATTGGCTTAGTTTACTAGACGCATATATACAAACCAAGGAACCTGTGTTTGTAGCGGCACCAGTAATGTTTACAGATCAACCAAGTATAATTGCCAGGTTTCAATTGCTTGATTTTTTGAGCTTACAGGGTATTACTGCGGCGGCTGTTGCGGCTGGTTATCACAGTATGTGTAATGGCGCTAATTTGGCGTATTCAAGAGAAGCATTTTATGCTGTTGATCAGTTTAAGGGTATTGATCATTTAGCGAGTGGAGATGATATGCTGTTGATGTATAAAATGAAGAAGAAATTCCCTGGTAAAATTGGGTTCTTATTCAATAAGGGTGCGATTGTGCTTACTGAGCCGATGGATAATTGGTATGCTTTTTTACAGCAAAGAATACGATGGGCTAGTAAGGCTGATAGTTATGCGGATAAGAGTATTTTTTATGTGCTATTACTGGTTTACCTGTTTAATGCCCTATTATTGGTTTCATGGGTAGCAGGAATTTGGCGTGTATCGTTTATATATCATGGATTATCGGTACTGCTATTCAAAACAAGTATTGAATTATTTTTTTTAATACCTGTAGCCAATTTTTTTACAATATCTAATAGACTGTTTGCTTTTCCCTTATTTCAGCCTTTACATGTTTGCTATACATTAATTGCTGGTTGGTTGGGTAAGTTTGGTACTTATGAGTGGAAGCAAAGAAAAGTTAGCTAAGCACCAGTGATTTTCTTTTTATCCTCTGGGAACCATGCATAAATTAGTAGTGGTATAAGTGCAAAAAAAGAGGCAATAAAAGTAAAAAGGGATTTCATGTTGGATGTTTTATTTTTTTGGATAGATAAAAATCAAAAAAGTTTAAAGGGTGTATCAAATAAATTGATTAATACCTAAAATACACAGGTATTCAATAAAGAGATGCCATCAAAGAGAAAAATGTTGCCTCTCCGTTTTTTTAGTTTGTATTTGTAGTGTAATAACTACAGTGCATATGAGCCAAAATAGCGCGCCTATTTTGTCTGTTTCAATAAGATCACTAAAAAAGTTCAGCAGCATAATCATGATAAGTATGGAGCTAGCTGTACGCGCAATTGTTTGTTCTAGAGAATCATTCGCTACATGATATAATTGCTGACATTGGTATAGAAGATAAAATAAAAGGGCAATGAAAATGAGTAGTCCGGGTACGCCTTGCTCCAATGCCACCAATAAGTAATAATTATGCACCGACGAATGATCGGGATTATTGCTTACCCAGGTTTTGAATTTGCTTATTGTATAGCCTTTGTAGGTAGGATAAAAACTATTCGTGCCAAAGCCTGTAAGTGGTTTGTGTTGTACCATACGAATGCCAGCTACCCATCGATGAATGCGTTCTGCATTCGATACATCTTTCAGCGTAACGGTGGCACGTAAATGATCTGAGAGTTTTTTATGAAAAATAGTAGCATCATGATTTGGGGCTAATTGCTGATAATTATTTTCATGAGCTAAAAAAATACCACCCATAGCAATAAGGAGTACCGCTACAACCAATAATACGGTTATTTTTTTTCTATGTATGATATAGGGAATAACCAATGCAGTAGTAGCTACGAGCCAAGCCCCACGTGAATAAGCAAGTATTAATGCTATAAGGCTTAAGCTTAAAGCGAAAAGTATAATTTTTTTTTGCTTAGATTCTTTTGGGGTTGAGGTATATAGAGAATAGGCAATAGGTAGCAGACAAACTAGTAGTGCGCTGTAGTTTACATGATTTCTAAAGAATGGGTATAGGCTTTTATTGATACCTATAAAAGAGAACCCGGTTGTTGCGTGCCTGACTATAGTGATGGTAACTAGTACTAGCATCGGTAGGCATAGAGATAGGCCAATATATGTCCAGTGTTTTTTTGTATTTTGAATAAAGGAAGGAAAAATCAGGCAGAAGGGTATAATATACCAGCATTTAGCTAACAGGAATTTTACGGATAAGATTGGGTTGATAGAAAAGATACAGTTGAGTAATAGCCATAAAACATAAATAGCTAAAAGAATAAAGAGGGGCGATTGTAGTGTTAGCTTGAATGCTTGCGGTTTGTACAAGAAACTGAATAAGCCGATGATCGTCCAGCAAATGAGTACAGGCTCTAATGGAAAATCGAGGGATAATGAATTGGTTATTTCTAATTCTGTAGAAATGGGAATGAGAGCGAGCGTACAGCAAAACAGTATAAATAGTTTGCTCGTTTGCATCACTAGTTCCTGTTTTTAAAGAGTACTAGTAGGCAACTAGCCAAACAGCCTATAAGCGCAGCAAGTAAAACGGCGATGGGTTTTGATGGCCATGTTTTTGCTAATGGTGCATTGGC
>JBDKJW010000297.1:0-2588 GCA_039796395.1 Bacteroidota bacterium | reverse complement strand
AGTATACCTCTGTGAAAATATGGGGCTAATGGTGAGTATTAAAGGAAGAGGTAGAGTGAATGAACAATCAATTTTACCCGGACAAGCAATAGCAAAAGGGCAAACCATTCAATTGCTATTCAATTAATATGAAAATCAGTCAACTCATACCATCAATTACACCTAAACAGGTTTTAGGAAGCACATGCGTTTTGATTGACTCAATAGCAATTGATTCAAGAAAAGTAAAACCTGGTTCTTTATTTGTGGCCATCAGAGGGGTACAGGCCGATGGTCATGCATTTATTACAAAAGCCATTGAGCAAGGCGCGGTAGCTATTCTTTGCGAGACTATCCCAACAGTAGTACAGGAATCTGTTGTTTACATTCAAGTAGCAGATGCACAAGCGGCTGTAGCAGCTATGGCTACTGCTTTCTACGATAACCCCTCTTCTAAAATTAAATTAGTTGGGGTAACAGGTACCAATGGTAAAACAACTATCGCTACTTTATTATTCAAATTGTTTCGAGCACTTGGTTATAGCTGCGGACTAATAAGTACCGTACAAAACCAGATTAACGATACTGTTATTCCGGCTACACATACTACACCAGATGTTATTAACCTCAATGCTTTATTGCACAAAATGGTAGAAGCCGGTTGTTCACATGTGTTTATGGAAGTAAGTAGTCATGCTATACACCAACACCGTATTACCGGTTTGCAGTTTACTGGTGCTTTATTTAGTAATATCACACATGATCATTTAGATTATCATAAAACTTTTGATGAATATATCCGCGTAAAGAAAACTTTTTTTGATCAACTGTCGGCGAATGCATTTGCCATTTCTAATGTAGATGATAAGCGCGGTGAAGTGATGCTGCAGAATACAGTAGCAAAAAAATATCGCTATAGTTTAAAAACACTAGCCGCATTTAAGGGGAAGATTTTAGAAAATGTGCTTACGGGCTTAGTAATGTTGGTGAATGATAAAGAAGTACATTTTAGATTGATCGGTGAGTTTAATGCCTACAATTTATTAGCTGTATATGGCGCGGCAACTTGTTTAGGCGAGGATGCAGATGAAGTACTGGCTGCTTTGAGTATGATTACTGGAGCTGAAGGTAGATTTGATTATATTATCAATCAGCAAAATATAATTGGTATTGTAGATTATGCACATACACCAGATGCATTGGAGAATGTATTAGCCACAATTAAAAAATTAAGGAAAGGACACGAGCAAATTATTACGGTTGTTGGTTGTGGAGGCGATAGAGATAAAACCAAACGCCCTATCATGGCGCAATCGGCTTGTGATTTAAGTGATAAAGTTATTTTAACAAGTGATAACCCGCGCACGGAAGATCCTAACCAGATTTTGGTTGATATGGAAACGGGTTTATCAAGCGCAGCGAAAAGAAAATACATCACGGTTGTAGATAGAAAAGAGGCGATTAAAACGGCTGTGGCTATGGCAAAGCCGGAAGATATTATTCTGGTTGCCGGAAAAGGGCATGAGAAATACCAAGATATCAATGGTGTGAAACACCCATTTGATGATAAAGCCGTATTGCAGGAATTTTTAAATCAACCTAACGCTTAATCTGTACACCATGCTATATCAATTATTCAGATGGCTTAATGAATCGTTTCAAATACCTGGCGCAGGATTGTTTCAATTCCTTACGTTCCGGATAGCCATGGCCATTTTATTATCATTGATTATTGCAACCGTATACGGAAAACGTATTATTCTTTTCTTACAGAAAAAACAAATTGGTGAATCGGTAAGAGAATTGGGCTTGCAAGGTGAGCAACAGAAAAAAGGTACACCTACCATGGGTGGCATCATTATTTTATTGAGTATTCTAATACCTACGCTTTTGTTTGCGAACTTAGATAAAGTGTATATCCGCTTGATGATTCTTTGTACGGTATGGCTCGGATTGATTGGATTTTTAGATGACCTATTTAAGATCAGAGCTAGAAAAGCGGCACAACAAAAAGGAGAAGCCTATAAGAAAAAAGATAGTGATGGATTGGCGGGAATTTCTAAAATAATCGGACAAGTTGGTTTAGGCATTATCATCGGCACAACACTTTATTTTAGTAATGCGGTAACGGTTGAGCGAGAAGTAATTGGCTCGGAACGTAAAATAGCCCTATTACAAAAAGGAGAACGTTTTGCAAAAGATACTACCGTAATTGTACGACAAATGGATGGGGTTGAAAGAACATTTGTAAAAGTAAAAACACCTATTACTACCATTCCATTTGTAAAAAATCATGAATTTAATTATAGTAAGTTAATTAGTTGGATGGGTGAGGGTGCTGAAAAATATACTTGGATAATTTATATACTTATTGTTACACTTATTATTACTGCCGTAAGTAATGGTGCTAACCTTACAGATGGGTTAGATGGATTAGCAGCGGGTGTGAGTGCTATTATTGGCGCAGGTTTGGGCTTATTTATTTATGTAAGTGGTAACTACAAGTTCGCCGACTATCTCAATATTATGTACATCCCTAATTTGGGAGAGCTATCCATATTCGTTGGTGCATTTGTGGGTGCTTGTATCGGATTTCTTTGGTACAATGC
>JBDKJW010000296.1:0-2607 GCA_039796395.1 Bacteroidota bacterium | reverse complement strand
GCAGATGATTTAATTGCCGATTTGGAACAGGCATTGGCATAATATGCAAAAATCGCTGACCGATTTCTTTACTGAAAAAGTAGAGCAATATAACCAGCCTTCGTTTATTGCGAACGATCCTGTTTGTATTCCTCACTTATTCACCCAACAACAAGACATTGAAATTAGTGCATTCTTCGCAGCCATTTTTGCTTGGGGTAATAGAACTACCATAATTAATAAATCAAAAGAACTCATGCAACTGATGGAAATGCAACCCCATCAGTTTTGTTTGTATGCAAGTGATAAGGAATTAAAAAAATTACAAGGTTTTAAGCATAGAACTTTCAATACAACTGATCTTCTCTATTGTATTGAATTCTTTCGCTTTCATTATAATACGCATAACTCGCTAGAAAAAGCATTTCTTCCCAATAATAAAAAGCCAACAACAATTTTTGAGGCGCTCGTACATTTTCATCATTACTTTTTCTCTTTAGAAGATGTGCCCAAGCGTACTAAAAAACATATTGCCAACCCGGCAAAAGGCTCTACCTGCAAGCGTTTGAATATGTTCTTACGATGGATGGTACGCCGCGATAAACAAGGCGTTGACTTTGGTATTTGGAAAAACATATCACCCAGTCAGTTGGTTTGTCCGATTGATGTACACGTAGCCCGTGTAGCTAAACGCTTTGGCTTACTCGATCGCAAACAAATAGATTGGCAAGCTGCCGAAGAGCTTACGCATTATTTGCAAAAACTCGACCCCACCGATCCCGTTAAGTATGATTTTGCTTTATTTGGATTAGGAGTTATGGAGAAATACTAACTTAGAATAGTGATTGAATACAATTTAGATATTGCCACAGTTGATGCACTTAGTAAAGCCGAACTTATTCATACCATTGATTATTTAATAGCTAATGATTTTGAAAAATTAGTGTATGCATTGTATCGAATAGATGTAAACGAAGCCAAGATCAGGGATTTTCTATTCAATAGAGCAGATGAACATTCTGCTGCGCTAATTGCAGATGCTATTATAGCCCGACAAGTTGAGAAAAAAATAGCAAAAGAAAAATACAAGCAAGCTCCTCCTGCTAATCCCGAAGAGCAATGGTAATTAATTGATTAACTCATTAATTGGTATAATGGTATATCCCTTGGATTTAATCCATTGAATAATGCTAGGTAACCGTGCATAGAGCTTATCCTTTCTTCGCGGATCTGGACCTACATGTATTAGTAAAATATTACCTGTTAAACCCCCTGGCATTTTTTCTTTTCGTTCTAGGCGAGCCATTATCGTATCACTCGATTGATACGATTTTCCCATCTCAGGCCAAGTATAATCTGCATTGGTATAAGTGCCAGGCGTAAAACTAAATAAATCCATTCCTCGCCAATTCGTCCAGCTAGCTATACTATCATTCCACCATTCATAAGGCGGAATAAATACAGTTTGTTTTCTTGTATCGATTCCCAATAACTCCATCGCTTCGAAATTCAAATCAAGATCTTTATCAAAAGTTTTTTTATCAATCAATAAACTATCACGCTTATTCCAATCACAGTATAATAAATGATCATTACTATGTGCTCCCATATAATGCCCTTCCGCATTGGCTTTGCGAATAGAGGGTATAAATTGAGGGTTTTTGTAAAATCTTCCTGTAAGAAAAAAACCAGCTTTTACTTTTTCTTTTGCTAGCGTATTCAGTATCGATTCCATACCCTCTCCATATTCATCACCCGTAAATACAATCGAAAGAGCTTTTGTAGGATTCATCATTCTCACAAACGCACTTTTAATAAGATCACCGGTTTTATCACTTGGGTAAGCAGTCCAGCCCTCGCCTAATTTTTCTTTATAAGGCCTTGTATACATCGTAGGAAACTGAGGCAGTTTTTTTTGAATAGTGCTTTCCGCCTCCATTGCTGCTAATAGATAAATCAAAGAAGCCGTTCCATCCATAGTTGGCTCATTGGTGCTATAATCGCCATAATCATCATGATACACTGCCATATCACTTTGAAAATCGGCATATTCATCAGCTTCTTTTAGCTGAATGCCTATTAAGTTTTTATAGATAGAAGTATAAACTGGTCCATCCACTAAGCCACCATTTATTGGATAATTTTTGATATGTGTAAAGGCAGAATGTGGATCAACGGGTGTATCGCCCCATTTTGGCAATCCGTATACCATACTAGTGCCCCAAGGATTACAGCCGAATAGCCAATCGATATTCGCCTGCTCTAGTTCTTCATACAACTTATTATTGGTAAGTGTTCTGTACCAATAACACTGCTGCGCAAATGCAACCGTAAGATTATTACTACACCATATAAAAGGTACACCCCTATAAAAAGCATTTTGCTTTGCTTTTTGCCAAACCGCTTCAATGCCTTGTTTATAAAAACCAATAATCGTATCTCTTCTTTTGTCGGCTAATTTTTGCGCCAATATATAATGCCCCATATTTACAAATGGATACCACTGATAATGTGCAGCCGTATCTTTCCCCAACCAAGGTGTAATGGGTTCTTGCTTTGCAAATACATAGGCTTTATCCAAAGCATTGGGCAGGCTGCTATTTGCGTGCATCAATTCCATATCATCTA
>JBDKJW010000295.1:0-6593 GCA_039796395.1 Bacteroidota bacterium | reverse complement strand
CCCATCCATTTTACGAGCCGCTAATAATTCTTGTGTTCTTATCAATCCCAAGTCTATCCCTTGCTCGGGGCCAATAAGGTTTTGTCCGCCATCACCCCTGGTAAGTGATAAATAAGCCGTTCTATAATTTCTTTCTTTAGCTAAATAAGGTAAGAATGAATTGTTCTCATCATCGGGGTGGGCCGCCACATACAGCACACTACCTAAAACCTTTAATTTTTTAAGTTGAAGGAAAATATCGGTAGAGGATTGGGCAGATACAGACGGTGGACGGTGGACGGTAGACAGTAGGAGGAAGATTACAAACCGTAACCATTGACCATTGACCATTGACAATACATTCATACGCAAAACTTATATGCAACGAATATAGGGATATGGGAGAAAATTTAGATACCGATTAACATATTAGGAGGATGCGGGTTACGAGATTCGGGGTTCGGGTTTGGTTTTCTCGTATCCCGTATCCCGAATCCCGTAACTAATTATACAACCTATTTACTCATATACTTCTTAACCTTCTCATACAACTCCTTCCCTACTGGTACATTAGGCATACGTAGGTTATTGGAGATCAATTGCTGTATAGTCATGAAAGCTTTTACACCAGCAGGGTTATTTTCTACAAACATTAAATCATACGCTTCTATAAGGGTATCGTTTATTTTTTTTGCTGTTGTAAAATCATGTGCTAATGCAGCGCGAACCATATTACCAAACTCAAGCGGGTATGCATTTGCGGCTACACTAATTACACCAAGCATACCGCAAGCTATTTGTGGGAGCGCCAATGCATCATCGCCACTTACAACTGCAAAGCCTGCTGGCGCATCGCGTAAAATTTCCATACACTGCCCCATATCACCACTGGCTTCTTTAATACCAATAATATTGGGTATTTCGCGAGCAATACGTAGCGTTGTAGCAGCCGTCATGTTCCGTCCAGTTCTTCCAGGCACATTATATAAAATAATAGGTTTAGGCGAAGCCGCTGCAACCATTTTATAATGTTGAAATATACCCTCTTGAGAAGGCTTGTTATAGTAAGGCGATGCACTTAAAATGGCAGCTGCTTTATCGAGTGGAAAATGTGTAAGATCATGAATAAGGTCGGCCGTATCATTTCCCCCAATACCAACAATTACAGGCACTCGATTATTAACTACAGTATACGTATAGTTTAGTATATCTACTTTCTCCGGATTGGTAAGTACGGGTGTTTCACCAGTAGTACCCAAAACCACTAGGTATTCTACTTTATTTGCGATGAGATGTTCAATTACCTTACCATAAGCCGGAAAGTCTACTTTATTATCACTGGTAAACGGGGTAATGATGGCAACACCTGTGCCACGCAAATTGGGTACTGTATTCATTAGACGAAGATAAAAAAAAGCAGGATTAATTGCGTATTCATTATAGTTGTAAAACAAGTCACAAGAAGATTTTCAATTATTTCAGCTCAATATTAATTGCAGTAAACCACAATAATAAATAGGTCTTAGAGCCAATTATAATTGGCCACTAATGCAAGCCGATTTAAAAAATAGGTAATATTATTTGTCCGAATATCAGTTCTCCGATTGGAGAAAAAATATATAACAAAAAATCCCCGCCAAGGCGGGGATTTTTGCGGACCGGACGGGACTCGAACCCGCGACCTCCGCCGTGACAGGGCGGCATTCTAACCAACTGAACTACCGATCCTTCCACACTTAACTATCAGATTACCAATAGATTTAAGCGTTTTAGGGTGGCAAAGATAAGGTTTTGGAGCTTCTCAAAACAAATATTTTCAAAAAAAAATGCAATCCTTAATTTTACCGCCTTAATAGTAACTATGCCTCAATACCCCAATCGCCAATTTCTTGATTTTGAGAAGCCTATAAAAGACTTATACGAACAAATTGAAGATGCCAAAAAGCTTGCAGAAAAAAACCCTAAGATTGATTATGCAGGAACCATTCGCCAATTAGAAGACGCAATTATAGAGAAGCGAAAGGAAATTACTTCGCATCTTACACCTTGGCAACGCGTTCAACTGAGTAGGCACCCCGATAGGCCCTATACGCTTAAGTATATCGATAAAATGTGTACCAACTTTGTTGAACTACATGGTGATAGAAATGTAAAAGACGATAAAGCCATGGTAGGTGGTTTCGCCCAATTAAATGGTGAAACAGTAATGATATTAGGGCAACAAAAAGGAACAAATACCAAAATGCGTCAGCTACGCAATTTTGGTATGGCTAACCCTGAAGGCTATAGAAAAGCATTGCGCTTAATGAAGCTGGCAGAGAAATTTAATAAACCAATCATAGCATTAATTGATACCCCTGGTGCCTATCCTGGCTTGGAAGCAGAAGAACGCGGACAAGGAGAAGCGATTGCCCGCAATATCTACGAAATGATCCGTTTAAAAGTACCGGTAAAATACTTGGTACACAGTTATTTCACCAGAGAGCTGTAGTTCTATTTTATGGAGAAGCTGGGAAAAGAAAGAAATAGCTGCAGAACAACTGCGTTTAACGGCTAAGGACATGAAAGGTTTTGGCTTGGTAGATGAAATTGTACATGAACCATTAGGTGGTGCACATTGGGATTATCAAGAAGCAGCTGATATTCTAAAAGACTATATCATAAAAGCGCTCGCTGAAATAAAAGATAAAAACCCAACAAATCGCATCAATGATCGTATTGAAAAGTACGGCAAAATGGGATTCTGGGAAGAAGTAACGGCTGGCTAATATTACCAATAGGCTGTATATAATGCAGCAATTATCCCACACACAATTAGTGCACCCACAACAAATGAATAATTGGGTTTAAACATAGATTTATCTATTTCTAGTGCATTTACTTGAATGCCACGTTTATGATCTAGTAAACTAATGATTACCATCCCTATTACACAAATAAGAAATACAAACCCCATTCTATCTAAGAAAGGTATCTCGTAAATACCTTCCGCATTTGCTTTTGAAAAATTGATACTCGATAGAAAAGAAAGATCAACCCAATGAGGCAAAAACTTAAATGCTAGCGAGAAAATAAATCCGCCGATAGTAGCAAATAATGCGGCATTAGATGTTGTTTTTTTCCAAAAGAATCCAAGAATAAACATGGCGAAAATACCCGGACTAACAAAGCCTGTATACTCTTGTATATATTGAAACCCTCCCTTTTTATCTATACCTAATAATGGGGCAATAATAACGGCAACTAACATAGCTACAACCACTGTTATCTTACCTGTTTTTACCATTTGTTCTTCTGGGGCGTCTGTTTTAATTTTCTTTTTGTAAATATCAAGTGTAAAAATGGTAGCGATACTATTTGCCTTACCCGCTAAAGAAGCTACTATCGCCGCAGTTAAAGCAGCAAATGCTAATCCTTTTAACCCAGTTGGCAATAAGTTTAGTAAAACAGGGTACGCTTTATCTGGATTAAGCTCACCAGCTTGTAACATATCGGTTTGAAAATTTCCTTTTTGATACAAAACATAAGCAGCGATACCAGGCAATACAACAATTATGGGCATAACCAACTTTATACACGCCGCAAATAACAAACCCGATCTCGCTGTTTTTAAATCTGCACCCAAGGCCCTTTGCGTGATGTATTGATTACAACCCCAATAATTCAAATTAACGATCCACATACCACCAATTAAAATAGTTAGTCCGGGTAACTCAATATAATTAGGATTATCTTTTTTAAAGACCATGTGAAAATGATCGGAAGCTTCTTTTTGCAAAATACTAAACCCATTTAGAATCCCCGTTTGTCCGTAACTCTCCGCTACCATACTAAGTGCCAAATAAGTTGTTACTAATCCACCCATCACTAAGAAAACAACTTGCAGCACATCTGTATAGCCAATTACTTTCATGCCACCCAGTGTAATGCAAATGGCGAATACAGCTAATAAATACATACAGAGTGTAACATTCAAACCGGAGATACTGCTAATAGCCAAAGCCCCTAAATAAAGTATAGAAGTGAGGTTTACCACTACATACAATAACAACCAAAAAACAGCCATAATCATTGCTACCGTGCTATTATAGCGCTGGTGCAAGAACTGTGGCATCGTATAAATTTTATTCTTCAGGTAAACAGGAATAAAAAATACGGCTACTACCAACAATGTTGCGGCTGCCATCCATTCATAGGTAGAAATAGCTAAGCCCATTTTGAAGCCACTACCACTCATACCAATAAACTGCTCCGCAGAAATATTAGAGGCAATAAGTGAGGCACCGATGGCCCACCATGTTAATGATCCTTCTGCTAAAAAATAATCGTGCGAAGCGGAAGCTGAATTTGATTTCTTTTTTTGATACACCCAATATCCATACCCGGCTACAACAAAAAAGTAAAAAAGAAATACCAGTAAATCGTAGGTTGTTAAACTATGCATAGCTAAAGTTATGTTGATTTACTTATATAAATCTGTTTATTAAATTTTCCAAATACTCTTGCTTACCACTAATGGTAGCAGGTTCTCCATGCGCAATCGCATAATCACGCAAATCATGGATAGTTAATTTTCCTTTTTCAAAATCAGATCCCGCGCCATTATCAAAAGACGCATACCGATTTGTTCTTATTTTTTTATACTCGGAATTTTGCAGAATCTGATCCGCTGTAATTAACGCTCTAGCAAAAGCATCCATACCACCAATATGTGCATAAAACAAATCTGCTGGGTCGGTAGAATTTCTCCTAATTTTTGCGTCAAAATTAATACCCCCACCTTTGAACCCCTGCTTCAATAATAATTAACATGGCTTCGGTGAGTTCATTGATATTATTCGGAAACTGATCTGTATCCCAACCGTTTTGATAATCGCCCCTATTGGCATCCATACTACCCAATAAACCTGCATCCGCAGCCACTTGTAACTCATGCGTAAATGTATGTTGGGCCAATGTGGCGTGGTTTACTTCAATATTCAAACTAAAATCTTCAAGTAAATGATACTCCGTTAAAAATCCTATCACAGTTGCGCTATCATAATCGTACTGGTGCTTACTTGGTTCACAAGGTTTTGGTTCGATGAAAAATTTGCCTGTAAATCCATTGCTACGCGCATAGTTCTTCGCCATATGCAGAAATGCAGCCAAATGATCTTTTTCTCTTTTCATATTGGTATTCAATAAACTCATATAGCCTTCTCTTCCACCCCAGAAAACATAGTTTTCTCCGCCTAGTTTAATAGTAGCATCTAGTGCTGCTTTTACTTGTGCGCCAGCATGTGCTACTACATGAAAATTAGGGTTTGTTGCGGCACCATTCATATATCGCCTATTCGAAAATAAGTTAGCTGTACCCCACAATAATTTTACGCCACTCTGTGCTTGTTTTGTTTGTAAATATTGAACGATGGTATTAAGTTTTGCTTCATTATCCAACACATCATTTGTAAAATCTACTACATCTGTATCATGAAAACAATAATAAGGCAGTCCCAATTTGGTTATAAATTCAAATGCAGCATCGGCTTTATCTTTGGCTCTTTCAATAGGGTCATTTTTTGTACTCCAAGGAAATAAATGAGTTGGCTCACCAAAAGGATCTGCCCCATTTCCGCAGAAGCTATGCCAATAAGCACATGCAAAACGCAACCACTCCCGCATTGGCTTACCTGCAATCACTGCTTTTTCATCATACCATCGAAAGGCCAACGGATTATCAGATGCCAATCCCTCGTAATTAATTTTGCTTATACCTTTAAAATATTCTTGTGATCCAATTAAAATAGACATACCCAATTTTTTATATTGTTTAAGAAAGTTGTTTATTTAATTTTTCTTCCCACATGGCATACAAATCTTGATACAATAATGGTTCGGAAGGCTCTATAATTTGTGTGGGCTCAATAGCGCCGAATGCTTCATCAACATTTGCATAAACCTTATGTCCAACTCCACTACCAATTGCCGCGCCAAAACTTCCATCTGTATTATAAAATTCAAGTGGTATTTGAAGTGCATTCACAAAGCTTTTCCTAAACACCGAGCTTAAAAATAAATTTGCCTTGCCAGCTCTAATAACCGAGGGCTTAAGGTTATTGGCTGCGAGTATATTCATCCCATATTTAAAAGCAAAAGCAATACCCTCTTGAGCCGCTCTATAAATATGCGCACTTGTATGTATCCCTAAATCTAATCCATGCACTTGAGCCCCAATAATTCTATTACCCAACATACGTTCAGCACCATTACCAAAGGGAAGTATGCTTATACCATTACTACCTACTTCAACTTTTTCCGCTATTGCATTAATTTTGTTATAATCAGTAGATAATCCAATATTGTTTTTAACCCAACGATTCAAGATACCTGTTCCGTTAATACATAACAGTGTTCCAATACGCGGATTATTTGCGGTATGATTTACATGCGCAAAACTATTTACGCGCGATTGTGTATCGTATTGCAACTGATCGCCCACTGCATAAATTACGCCTGAAGTACCTGCTGTTGCAGCTACCTCACCAGGATGCATCACATGTAAAGAGAGCGCATTATTAGGTTGATCGCCTGCTTTATAAGTTATTGGAGTGCCAGGTTTCAAGCCTAATTCA
>JBDKJW010000294.1:0-2624 GCA_039796395.1 Bacteroidota bacterium | reverse complement strand
CGGATTTATTGGCAAGCCCGAAACAGCGCGTAAAACTAGGGGCGATCAATATTTTTTTGTAAACAATCGCTTTATTAAAAGTGCTTATTTGAATCATGCGGTGAATGCTGCTTTTGATGGTATTATTGCAAAAGACAGTTTCCCCGGATATGTGCTGTATATAGATTTAGACCCAGCACAAATTGATATCAATGTTCATCCAACCAAGCAGGAAATAAAATTTGAAGATGAAAAAATTATTTACGCTTTTATACAAGCTGCAGTAAAACATGCATTGGCACAATTTAGTATTGCACCTTCTTTGGATTTTTCTTTGAATGCGGATATTCAACAACTAGATGCGGTGAGTAAACCTTTTACTAGTGAACAGCAGCATGCAACGGTATCATCGGGCTTATACCAAACCTTCTCTCGCAGTAATCAAGCACATGCCATAGAGCCAACAGAGAAAAGTGGTTTGGGGGATTGGAGAACTTATTTTAAGCAATCTTCAATGAACAATCTGGAATCTGAGATTCCTCGCGTGGGTCGGAATGAAATCCCAGATTCCAGATTCCAGATTCCAGATTCGCATAAAGCATTCCTGCAAATCAACAACACCTATATACTTGTAACTACCGGAAAAGGCTTTATGGTAGTGCACCAACAGTTAGCACATGAACGCATATTGTATGAAAAATATAGTGCTGCTGCACATAGTACTCAAGCAGCAACACAGAAAACACTATTCCCTATTAATTTGGAATTAGCACCTGCAGATGCAGCATTATTACATGATTTGTTACCCGACCTGGAGCAAATAGGTTATATGATAGAACCCTTTGGCAACAATAGTTTTGTGATACAAGGCAGCCCAGCAGGTATTATCGCCGGTAATGAAAAAGATGCGATTGAATTATTGATAGAACAATTCAAACATTATAGTAGTGATGTTAAATTTAGTAAGCGGGAGAAATTAGTACGCTGTATGGCACGCCAGCAAAGTATTAAGGCCGGACAGGCACTTACTCACAAAGAAATGGAAGTTTTAACTGAGGAATTATTTAGTTGTAATACACCCAATGTGTCCCCCAATGGCGCACCTACTTATTTGGATTTTAAAGAAGACTATTTAGATCGTATGTTTGGAAAATAATGAAAAAAATATTCACCAATCTCACTTTTTGGGTACTCTTAGCTATTACTAGCGGTGTGCTGGTTGGTCATTTTTCACCGGCTACAGGAGTGGCTATGCAGCCATTGGGGAAGTATTTTATAGATATTATCAAACTGTTTATTAATCCTATTATTTTCCTTACGATCGTAACAGGAATTTGTGGGATGGATAGTTTGAAAAGAGTAGGTCGTGTAGGCGGTAAAGCATTATTATATTTTGAAGTGATTACTACATTGGCATTGCTGATAGGTATAGTAGTAGCTCATTTTATTCAACCCGGTGCCGGAGTAGATACATCCCATGTTGCCAGCACAGATATCTCAAAATACAAAGGCAATGTTTCTATTTCATGGCTTGCTTTCTTTAAAGAAAATATTACGATTCAAGTATTGCTTTTATCTATTCTTTCCGGAATGATTTTAAGTAAACTAAAAAACAAGGAAGCCATTTTAAAACCTATATACCTTGCTTCTAAATATGTATTTAAAGCATTGCATTGGGTGATGAAAGCCGCGCCTATCGGCGCTTTTGGCGGAATGGCTTTTACTATTGGCAAATATGGATTGGCTACACTAATACCACTCGCTAAATTGATGTTATGCGTATACATCACCATGGGTTTATTTGTTTTTCTGGTACTGGGTTCCGTACTGCGCTACTATAAAATTTCGCTCTGGAATTTTTTGAATTATATTAAAAACGAATTGCTCATTGTGCTCGGCACTTCTTCTTCTGAAGCTGCTTTGCCTTCTTTAATGGAGAAGTTAGAGAAAATGGGCTGTCATAAATCTGTCGTTGGTTTAGTAGTACCCACTGGTTACTCATTTAACTTAGATGGCACTTCTATTTATTTATCGATGGCAGTACTTTTTTTAGCGCAGGTTTTTGGTATTGAGTTGAGCGGGCAGCAAATGCTCATGATTATTGGGGTATTAATGGTTACATCTAAAGGCGCTGCAGGCGTTACGGGTAGTGGCTTTGTAATATTGGCTTCTACACTAAGTGCCGTAAAAGTAATTCCGGTTGAAGGATTAGCATTGTTATTAGGCGTGGATCGGTTTATGTCGGAAGCGAGGGCCATCACCAATTTTATCGGAAACGGCGTGGCTACGGTTTTTTTATCGAACAATGAAAAAATGTTTGATCGCAATCAAATGCATCAAGTTTTTACTAACTTGTAGTAAAATTGTAGATGCGATCCAAATATCCAATAATACTATGTTTTTTATTATCCCTTTCCCTCCCTACAAAATTATAAATGGAGAAGACGGTATCTCGTGTGTAGCTGCTATCTACTATAGCCAAAAGCGAGGAAAGTAGGAGTACTTTTGTGCCTTTGTGTAGGTTTTTGGCAGAAATCCAAAAATGACAATAGCCAAGCAAGACACTTGGTTATTACGTTGAAGCTATCTATTGTTCTATTTTAGATTTCAAGTATTCTATAAATTTCATTTCAAAATCATCTACG
>JBDKJW010000293.1:0-3014 GCA_039796395.1 Bacteroidota bacterium | reverse complement strand
TACTGGTAAATCCCATACTGCTGCTACATTCAGTGCTTCGTGAAAATCGCCTTCACTAGTACCGCCATCACCACTAAATGCAAGCGAAACTTTTTCTTCGTTCCTTAATTGATGTGCTAAGGCAACACCATCGGCAATGGCTAATTGCGGGCCCAAATGCGAAATCATCCCGCAAATTTTATAGCCTGCTGCACCAAAATGAAAACTTCTTTCTCGGCCTTTACTATAGCCTTCTTTATTTCCCTGCCACTGCATGAATAATTTGTGTAATGGCATTTGCCTAGATGTGAATACACCTAAATTTCTATGTAAAGGCATCATCCATTCGTCTTTATCTAAAGCCAATGTAGCGCCAACTGAAATAGCTTCCTGACCAATACCGCTAAATAGCACCAACATTTTCTCCTCAATCATGCGAGGGAGTAGCAGGTTGCGATAAATAAAAATTAATTCTTCGTTAGATAGAGATTGTCTGTTAAAGTTCATGGCATTAATCTCTGCTCGATAATTTGCTCAATAATTTCAACATTTCAATATATAACCAAACAATGGTTACCATTAAGCCAAATGCACCATACCACTCCATAAATTTAGGGGCGCCTCTTTCTGCACCTTGCTCAATCATATCAAAATCTAAGATGAGATTTAAAGCTGCAATAGCTACTACGAATAAACTAATACCGATACTTAGTGTGCCACCCCCATACATGAAGCTCATATTCACACCAAATAAACTAACAAGCCATGTAATTAAATAGAAGATTGCGATGCCAGCCGTAGCTGTAAATATGATCGATTTAAAACGTTCAGTAGCTTTTATCACTCTAAAATTATAGAGTAAGAACATGGCTATAGCAACACCAAAAGTTAAACCAACTGCTTGAGTTATTAAACCAGGTGCTTTTTCCGCATAGGCAGCATTCATAATAACTGAAATACCCCCTACAAAAAAGCCCTCAAGCAAAGCATAGAGTGGGGCTAAATAACCCGCCCATTTGGGCTTAAACATAATGGCAAATGCTGTTATCAATCCACCAAAAACACCAACATACATTAACGTTGTAGCGGTATTTTGTTTTAATGATTCAAATAAGTGCCAGGTATAAGATGCACCACCAATAAGCATGAGCATCATAAAGCCGAACTTATTCATAGCACCGCGTACCGTCATGGTGCCTTGTAGGCTTGCATCTAATTGCAAACTCTTATCAAACATTTTCTCTGAAAGGGTAGGGTTACCCGATTTAAAAATTGCCATAATTCTTTTTTTTCTTAGATCAAATTTACAACAAAGAAAATAGATGGAAAATAATGGCTTTAAATCCCTCGGTTTTAACGAATTCTTAGCCTTAGAACGATGCCCCGAAAAGTATTATCTTCGTATGATACTCATTTGTTATGGCTATAAAAGAAGAAGTACTACAGAATGTAGTGATCAAGTTTGCAGGTGACAGCGGAGATGGCATGCAGTTAACCGGACAACAATTCACCAATAATACGGCGCTTTTAGGGATCGATTTGGCTACTTTTCCAGATTTCCCTGCTGAAATTAGAGCCCCTATTGGTACCCTACCAGGTGTGAGTGGTTTTCAATTGCATTTTTCTTCAGAAAAAGTATTTACCCCAGGTGATATTGCTGATGTATTGGTAGCTATGAATGCGGCAGCTTTGAAAGTAAATTTGAAGAGTATAAAACCTGGTGGCAAAATCATCGCTAATATTGATGGTTTTGATGGTAAGAATTTGCGATTGGCTAATTATCCAGATGGGGTTAATCCATTAGAGGATGGAAGCTTAGACAGTTTTGAATTAATTAAAATTGATGTAACCAAGCTTACCCGTGAAGCGCTCAAAGAATTTACCGACTTAGGAACAAAAGAGCGCGATAGAGCAAAGAATATGTTTGTGTTGGGTTATATCTATTGGATGTATAATCGCAAGCTAGATAATACGATTGATTTCTTAACAGAGAAATTTGGTAAGAAAGAATCAATCTTGGCAAGTAATATTAAAGTATTACAAGCAGGCTATAATTATGGTGACACTACTGAAACTTTTACTACTCGTTACAAAGTAGAAAAAGCAAAAATGCAGCCCGGTGTGTATCGCAGCATCATGGGTAATCAGGCTTTATCATTAGGGTTAATTGCTGCTAGTGATAAATCGGGATTGCCTTTATTTTTAGGTTCTTATCCTATCACGCCCGCATCTGATATTTTACATGATTTAAGTAAGCACAAAGCATTTGGTGTGCGTACTTTTCAGGCCGAAGATGAAATAGCTGCTATTACTTCTGCAATAGGGGCTAGTTATGGCGGTGCTTTAGGTATTACAACTACATCAGGACCGGGTATGGCTTTGAAAGCAGAAGCCATGGGCTTGGCCGTAATGTTAGAAATTCCTTTGGTAATCATTAATATTCAAAGAGGCGGTCCATCAACAGGCTTACCTACCAAAACAGAGCAGAGCGATTTAATGCAGGCCTATTATGGCAGAAATGGAGAATGCCCTATGCCCATTATTTCTACTTCAACACCCAGCGATTGTTTTGATGTGGCGTATGAAGCGGTTAGAATTGCTGTACAGCATATGACACCTGTTATTTTATTAAGTGATGGTTATATAGCTAACGGTGCTGAACCTTGGCGCTTTCCGCAAGCGAAAGATTTGAAGCCTATTGATGTAGTGTATAAGAAAGCACTTGCGGAAGGAGAAGAAAAATTTATGCCTTATAAACGCGATGAAAAATTAGCACGACCATGGGCTATTCCGGGAACACCGGGTTTAGAACATCGGGTGGGCGGATTAGAAAAGCAAGATATAACGGGGAATATTAGTTATGAGTCTGATAATCACCAACACATGGTGAAAACAAGGCAGGCAAAGGTTGATAAAATTGCCGACTATATTCCTTTACAAACAATTGATAGTGGCCCAGCTACGGGTAAAGTATTAGTGTTGGGTTGGGGTTCAACCTATGGTGCCATCAAAAGTGCGGTATTGGAATTACAAGC
>JBDKJW010000292.1:0-2642 GCA_039796395.1 Bacteroidota bacterium | reverse complement strand
ATACTCTCCATATGTACAGCATCAAAATACTTGGTAACGAATTCCTTACTCAATCCTATTTTTTCTCCGTTTATAAATGCTCTTTCTAAAATGGCATTCCAGCGATTGGTTTGAAGGATGGTAATATTATTATCCTTTTTGTACTGCCCTATTTTATCAGCCACTTTCATTCTTTGTCCGAGTAGCTGCAACAACTCATCATCTAGCTGATTAATTTGCGCACGCATTTTTTCCATATTCGCGTGTAATTCCTCCGAGCTAATATCTTCTTTTCTCCAAATAATAGAACCAATCATCTCCCCTAATTGCTCAGGAGTAATTTGTTGTTTCGCGTCACTCCAGGCATTATCGGGATCTATATGACTTTCAACGATCAATCCATCAAAATCTAAGTCGATGGCTTTTTGTGCCACATCCAATAAAATATCTCTTCTTCCACAAATATGAGAAGGATCATTAATGAGTAACATACCCGGGTTACGACGTTTCATTTCAATCGCCAAATGCCACATAGGTGCATTGCGATATTCAGTATTACCATAAGAACTAAACCCGCGATGAATAAGTCCGATATTTTTAATACCCGCTTTCGCTACACGCTCTACTGCACCAATCCATAATTCTAAATCGGGGTTAATAGGATTTTTAATAAGTACAGGCACGTCAACCCCTTTTAAAGCATCAGCTACATCTTGCACGCTAAAAGGATTAACGGTAGTACGCGCGCCAATCCACAACACATCTACATCAAAATGCAATGCATCTTCTACTTGTTTACCCGTTGCTACTTCTACTGCTACTGGTAAACCCGATATCTTCTTTGCTTGTTGCAACCAAGGTAAACCCTTTGTACCAACGCCTTCAAAACTTCCGGGGCGTGTACGTGGTTTCCAAATACCAGCTCTTAGTACATCTACTTTGCCAGTTGCCGCTAAGCGAGTAGCAGTTTGAAGTACTTGTTCTTCTGTTTCAGCGCTGCAAGGCCCAGAGATGATTAAGGGGCGTTTTGCAATTACATCGTTGATAGATGTAGGTTGTTGTGTTGTTGCCTGTTCCATATTAAGCTATAGTTACTTATTTACTTAGTTACTTATCTCCTTCCGCCCGAATCCGCATCATTCATACGAATACGGCGACCTTTATAATTTTTACCATCTAAAGAGCGAATCATTTGCTGTGCAGATCCTTTTTCAATTTCAACCCAGCTATTCATATCTTTCATATCTATCTTACCTAACACTTCTTTGCGCAAATCACTCATATCTAAAATGAATTGTAAGAAACTTGCTTTATAGAAGCCATCTTTGGTTCCAAGATTTACAAATAATCGGCTATAACCACCATCTCTTTGATAGCTTTTGCGATTATCACCCCGGCCTTGGTCGCGACCACGATCGGCACCTGTGTTTCTATCTCTTTCCCTATCTTTCTTACTACGTTCACGAATATTTAAGTCTTCCGCGTTTTCATAATACTTTAAGAACCGATCAAATTCCATAGCGGCCACCCGCTTCAATACTTCTTCTTTATCTATATCTGCAAATTTCTCGGCGAGCATCGGTACATAAGTTTCATAATCACCGTGACTAATATCTGCCGATAATAATTTATCCATGAAATGGAAGAACTGTTTTCTACAAACATCTTTACCAGAAGGAATATCAAGTTTATGAAAAGTAGATTTATTAATTCTTTCAATTTGGTTTAGTTTATACATTTCTTTTGAATGTATAATAGAGATACAAATACCTTGGTTACCAGCCCTACCTGTTCTACCACTGCGGTGTGTGTACACTTCTACATCATCGGGTAATTCATAATTGATAACATGGGTAATACCTTGTACATCAATACCACGAGCAGCCACATCGGTTGCAATTAATAACTGCAAGCTTTTGTCGCGGAACTGTCCCATTACTCTATCGCGTTGTACTTGTGTAAGATCCCCATGTAAGGCATCGATATCATAACCCTCTCTTGTTAAACGCTCAGAAATTTCCTGTGCATCCATTTTGGTACGCGTGAAAATGATACCATAAATACCCGGGTTAAAGTCGATAATACGTTTTAATGTTTCATAGCGATGCATAGCTGTTGTAACATAGAACTGATGATCGATACTTTTATTTGCTGTATTTACTTTACCAACTGTTACCTCTTTAGGGTCTTTCATATAGCGACTGCTCACTTTACGAATTTCAGGAGGCATTGTAGCAGAAAACAACCAAGTGCTTTCTCGCTTTGGTGTATTCTTTAAAATAAATTCAATATCTTCTTTAAAACCCATGTTGAGCATTTCATCTGCCTCATCCAATACTACATATTGAATTTGCTCGAGGTTAATAGCTTTACGTTCAATCAAATCAATTAAACGGCCGGGTGTTGCCACTACAATTTGCACCCCGCGTTTAATGTCTTTGATTTGTAAGCCAATAGATGCACCTCCATAAACAGCCACTACCGATACGCCGGTGATGTACTTTTTAAAGAGTTCAATTTCTTTTACAATTTGCAAGCAAAGTTCGCGTGTTGGGCACACTACGAGTGCCTGCGGAAATTTTGCTGCAGCATCAATAATGTGTAATAACGGTAAGCCAAAAGCTGCCGTTTTACCTGTTCCTGTTTGCGCCAATCCTATAAAA
>JBDKJW010000291.1:0-3784 GCA_039796395.1 Bacteroidota bacterium | reverse complement strand
ATTGCCGCATTAAGTGCGGAAGGAAAAAGTACTATCCAAAATATTGAACAGATAGATCGGGGCTATCAGTATATAGATACCCGCTTACGTGCACTAGGTGCGGATATTCAAAGATTATAAGTTTCCATAAAATTTGTACATTGGTTGTATTAAAAAACCAGCCATGAAAAAATTTGTTCGGATTCTCGCCATTGTATTGCTTATTGTTGTTATTGCAGTAGGAGGTGTTGCTGCCTATCTTAGCTTTGCATTACCCAATGTTGGAGAGCCAGAAAAACTCACCGTTGCCCTAACCCCTGAAAGAATTGAACGAGGCAAATACCTCGCCAATCATGTTACACTCTGTGTAGATTGTCATTCCACGCGCGACTGGACAAAATTTGCAGCGCCACCCATACCTGGTACATTAGGAAAGGGCGGTGAAATATTTACTAGAGATATGGGGTTCCCTGGCTTATTCTATTCTGCTAATATTACACCTACACATTTAAGTACTTGGACCGACGGAGAGCTGTTTCGGGTAATTACAACTGGAGTTAATAAAAAGGGGAAAGCCATGTTCCCGGTTATGCCCTATCAAAGTTATGGGAAGATGGATAGAGAAGATGTGTACGATATTATCGCTTATATCAGAAGTTTGGCTCCTATCGAAAGTACAGTGCCCGCTTCCAAAGTAGACTTTCCTATGAACTTTATCTTAAATACCATTCCAAAACCTGCTAGTTTAAGTAAAAAACCAGCAGCTACTGATACGCTTGCATATGGCGCCTATCTTGTGAATATAGCAGCATGCGGTGAATGCCATACTCCTTTTGAAAAAGGTGCTTTTGATGAAACTAAAAGATTAGCTGGTGGCAGAACCTTTCCCTTACCAGCCGGAATGCTGAGTTCTTCTAATCTTACACCCGATTCAACAGGTATTGGCGCATGGAGCAAGGAACAATTTATTGCCCGATTTAAACAGTATGCAGATACTAGTTATGTACCTGCTACAATAAATCTACAGAAAGACTATAATACAATTATGCCGTGGACGATGTATGCTGGTATGAAAGAATCTGACCTTTCTGCTATTTATGCTTATTTACATTCGCTTAAACCGATCACACATAAAGTAGAAAAATTTACAAAACGATAGTATAGATAAGATACCATATAAAAGCCCCCAGACGAAATCGTCTGGGGGCTTTTATTTTTATTCAGGTCAAACTAATTTTTTATTTCTTTCATTAACTCTTTCACAGCAGCTTCTAATTGTTGATCCACGCCCTTCTTCACAATTTCATACTCATTCATTAATTTAATATCGGGCTCTGTTTGGCGATTCTCTAAATATTGGCCTCGGTTATTTTTCACACCCACTGAAGGTGCGCCCCAATTAATGCCGGTATCCATCAATCCTTCCCAACCAGCAAAAGTACAAGTACCGGGTACGGGCATACCTACCAGTTTATTGATCTTTAATTCTTGCACCATAAATGCATAACAATGCCCATCACTATAATTCCCTTCATTGGCTAATGAAATGCTTGGTTTAGTCCAGCGGAAATTAGGTTCAAACCCATTGCTTCTTACATCATTGGTATAATCCATAAACTGTTTGCCACTTAATAATACACTTAGATCGGCCACTAAATCGCCACCACCATTATTACGCGTATCTACAACAACGCCCTTTTTAGCAAAATATTTACCCATCATTTCTTCGTATGTAGTTCTAAAAGCACCGTCGTTCATACCAGGTATATGTACATAACCCAATGCGCCATTACTCATTTTCTCCACTTCATCCGCATTACGTTTCACCCAGCGTTTATATAACAAACCGTTTTGTTCTCCTAACGAAATAGGTTTTACTGTAAGTTCTCTTTTGGTTGCACCTTCACTAATATTTAGCAACACTGTTTTACCTGCTTTGCGATTAAGGTATTGTGCTAAGTCTTTATCAGGCGTAATTAATTCCCCATCAATTGATTCAATAATTGTTCCCGCTTTTATATTTAGTCCGGCTTTATCTAAAGGACCGTCTTTAATTATTTCTTCAATTTTTACACCATTGCCTGTAAAAGAGCCATCATAAAAAGCACCCAACGAAGCGGTTGCATCTCCAGCTGGGTTAACTGAATTATAACTACTTCCGCTATGACTTACATTTAATTCGCCCAACAATTCACTCAACATTTCACTGAACTCATAATTATTGCCAATAGAAGAAATATATTTATCGTAATCTGGCTTATAGCTATCCCAATCTATACCATGAAATGTTTTAGTATAAAAAGTTTTCTTGGTTCTTCTCCAAACATGATCGAACATGGCCTGTTTTTCTTCTGCTGCATTTATCATCATTTCACCATTAATGCCTACACGATCTTGTTTTCCACTTGCTGGATCTAGCTTTGTGATACCGCCATCACTACTCAAGAAAATCGATTTTTGATCTTTATCCCATACCATAGAAGCAAATCCTGCATTGAGGGGAACTAACATTTTGGTTTCGCGGGTACGCAAATTGGTACTCCATAAATTCATCCCTCTTTCAAAACGAGCTAGATAAATACAATGTTTCGCCATCTTTACTCACTAAAGCATCTCCCATACTAGAGGAGTGAATAGTTACTTTTGCCTTACGTTGTGCTAATCCATCCCAATCAATAACTACACTATCTTTTACAGGCGTTTTCTTTTTGCTTGTATCTGCTTTTGCTTTATTTTCTTCTACTTCTTTTAACAACGCTATTTCTTCTTTCGACAATTTGAAGCGATCAAATGCATCTTGTGTAAAGAACATCATGTAGGCATCTGATTGTGCGCCGCCACTCATGGCAGCAGCACGTAAGCCATCTCTATTACTCTGCCATATCATGGCCTTTCCACCCATCACCCATTTTGGGCGAAAATCATTAAATCCACTTTCGGTAAGGTTAATGATTTTCTTACCATCTGCACTTACCAATCCTACTTCACCCACAGCACTTCCGGGCATAGAATAATCGAACAATAACCACTTACTATCGGGGCTCCATTGGAAATATTGATCGTTTTCCATCCAAGAAAAAATATGGTTATTAGTAAGGATAGTTCGAGATTGCTTAGTTGTCAAATTATAAATGCGTATTAAATCTCTATTTTCTACATAAGCTAACTCTTTACCATCTGGCGAGAATAATGGCTGCGTATTATCATTGGCATTTTCCAATACTGGTGTTTCTTTTAATAAGGTTGATGCATAGAAATACGGTTCGTCGGCACGAATAATTTTTGTTTCATAAATACTCCACTTATTATTGCGCTCGGCTGTATAAATAATTGATTTTCCATCGGGGGAAAAGGAAACCTGCGTTTCCTGAGATGGTGTATTTGTAATGCGTTTAGTGATACCACCATCAACACTAGTTACAAATACTTCGCCTCTAAACAGAAACGCTACTTCTTTACCATTCGAAGCTACAGCAATACCTCCACCACCATTTACACGAATCAGTTGCTCATCATTTTTACGAGCATCTGCAATAATTGTTATAGGTAATTTTTTAGCATTGCCACCTGCCTTCATGGTATAGATTTCTCCATCATAACCAAAACAAATAGTTCCATCATTTGCCGCACTTAAAAAGCGAACAGGATGTTTTTTAAAAGAAGTTAGCTGATCTGATTTACCACCAGCTATATTCATTTTATGAATATTAAAGCTGCCGCTTTCTTCGCTTAAATAGATCATTGCTTTTTCACCATCAACGAAAATGGGTGTTCTATCTTCTCCATTGAATGATGTGATTTTAGT
>JBDKJW010000290.1:0-2725 GCA_039796395.1 Bacteroidota bacterium | reverse complement strand
CATCTGCATCGCCTGTTTCAACCATCATACATCCGAAATGATTTCGATCTTTCATGATCTTAATACTCTCGTAATGATTAGAGCCTTTGCGCTGGCGTTTCTTAAAGAAAAGTTCACCATAAAATTCCCTACGCTCTTCCATTTCATCACTACGTGGATCAATAATGGGAATATCGGCGAGATCGATATTATTTTTCTCAGCAATACGATTAATTTTAGCAGGCTCTCCTAATAAAATAGGGTACGCAATTCCTTCATCATAGATAATACTCGCCGCTTTTAATATCTTTTGGTTATCCGCTTCAGCAAATACTAGTCGCTTTGGATCCCTGCGTGCTTTATTACCAATTACACGTACCAATTGATTATCTAGGCCTAATCTTTTATTCAGCTCTACTGCATAAGCATCCCAATTCGTGATTTGTTTTTGTGCCACCCCACTCTCCATTGCAGCCTTTGCAACAGCCGGCGCTACTGTAGCCAATAAACGCGGGTCAACAGGTTTAGGAATAATATATTCTGGACCAAAAACCATATTATTTTGGTTATAGGCCATGTTCACAATATCGGGTACCGGTGTTTTCGCTAATTCAGCCAAAGCCCTTACAGCAGCGAGTTTCATGGCTTCATTAATTTGCTTAGCGCGAATATCTAAAGCCCCTCTGAATATATACGGAAAGCCCAACACATTGTTCACCTGATTGGGGTAATCAGTTCTACCGGTAGCCATAATAATATCCTTACGAACAGCAATGGCATCTTCATATGTTATTTCCGGATCGGGATTAGCCATGGCAAATACAACCGGATTTTTAGCCATCGATTTTACCATATCCTGTGTAACTACATTACCCACACTTAAGCCCAAGAATACATCCGCATCTTTCATGGCTTTGGTGAGTGTCCAATCGCTTTTCTTCACTGCAAATTTGGAACGAATAGGTCCTAAATCATTTCGTCCTTCATGCAACACCCCATCTTTATCGAAGAGAATAAAATTTTCGTAGCGAGCACCCAAAGCCACATATAATTGTATACAAGCCATGGCAGCAGCACCTGCCCCATTTACTACGAAACGAACTTTCTCAATTTTCTTTTTTTGTAATTCTAATGCATTTAATAAGGCAGCACTACTAATGATAGCAGTACCATGCTGATCATCATGCATTACCGGAATGTTCATCTGTTCTTTAAGCTGTTGCTCAATATAAAAACATTCGGGAGCTTTTATATCTTCCAGATTAATACCACCAAAAGTGGGTTCTAGTGCTTTTACTATTTGAACAAATTTTTCCGGATCTTTTTCATTGATCTCAATATCAAATACATCTATATCTGCAAAAATTTTGAACAGAACGCCCTTCCCTTCCATCACCGGCTTACTCGCTTCCGGACCAATATCGCCCAATCCCAAAACAGCGGTTCCGTTACTGATTACAGCTACTAAATTTCCTTTTGCTGTGTATTTATAAACTTCTTCAACATTATTATGAATTTCCTTGCAGGGTTCTGCTACACCCGGACTATAAGCCAAGCTCAAATCGCGTTGGGTTTTTGCCTCTTTGGTAGGAACTACTTCTATTTTTCCAGGGCGACCATTAGCATGGTATTCCAATGCCTGCTCGCGCCTTAGGGTCTTTTGTTTCGACATAGGAGTGCAAAATACAACAAAACTAAACTGCCTTCTCTGAATACCCCATAATATCCAAATAATTCATATCTTACTGTACTTTCAATTAAGCTTACTAGTATATTAAAATTACACAAATTAGGAAGACTAATTATGATTTTGATAATAAACTACCATAGAGCTATCAATAGAAAAATTGATATTTTTTTTTAAGGCTCTTTCTTTAGAAAAAGAGCTATTTGCTATTATCGTTTTCCTATAAATTTTATTCGCAGACAAAACTGTTTTAGAAAACAGTGAGTCAACTCTATCCGCATCAAAAAAATAGATATATAAATTACAACTATCGGGATAAACGAAAGATTCTGCACTAATATCTTCTTCACTATTCGGAAATACATAAAAAAAACGACCGTCAACTGAGAAAAACTCATCATTAATTGTTCTACAACTACTAACTAGAACTATTACCCTGTTTTGCGAATAATTTTTAACTTTTCCTATCACTTGAAAATTTCCGCAAGTACAAGAACTAAATAGACAAAAAAATAATAAGAGAATATGATATGATTTCATTTTAAACATGAAAATATACAATGCAATTACAAATTTTTTTTACTGTTATCTACAAACTTGCCCCTAACCAAGCCATCATACCAGCTCCAATTTCTATGGCGCTTTCATCAATATCAAATTTAGGCGTGTGTACTTGGTGAATGATACCTCTCTCTTCATTGCGAACGCCTAAGCGAAAGAAACAACCGGGTACAACTTGTGTATAGTAACCAAAATCTTCAGCACCCATGCGCAGTTCGGTCTCTAATACATTTTCTTTACCCATATAGCTATCTGCTAGTTTCCATGCCGCATCGGTAAATACAGGATCATTATCAACGGTAGGGTAACCAATATCAATATGTAAATCTATTTCAGCACCCATACTTTCTACCAAACCAATAGCTTGTTTACGAATGAGTTCATGTGCTTTAAACCGCCAGCCCTCATCCATGGCCCTGAATGTGCCCATTAATTTCACTTCACTTGGAATTACATTGGTAGTATTCCCTCCTTGAAAAGAACAAATAGATAGTACCG
>JBDKJW010000289.1:0-2729 GCA_039796395.1 Bacteroidota bacterium | reverse complement strand
GGTGCGCGATTTCTTTAAAAAAGATTATGATGCCTCAGATATACGCACCAGTATTGTAGCCGCCATATCTGTGCGTGTGCAAGAACCGGTATTTGAAAGCCAAACCAAAACCAAATTGGGTTCACAAACGGTGTATGAAGGCGGACCAAGCATGAAGAACTTTGTTTTGGAGTTTTTGGCAAAAGAGCTTGATAACTTCTTGCACAGAAATCCAGCTACTGCGGACGCACTTAAAAAACGAATTGAACAAAATGAGCGTGAACGCAAGGAATTAGCAGGAATAAAAAAACTAGCGAACGAGCGTGCTAAAAAAGCAAACCTACATAATAGAAAATTGCGCGATTGTAGGGTTCATTTAAACGATGAGCTCCCTGCAAAAAATAAAGAGGCTTTTATTGCTTTACAAAATGAAAGCACCATTTTTATCACCGAAGGAGATAGTGCAAGTGGAAGCATCACCAAATCGAGAAGTGTAGATACACAAGCTGTATTTAGTTTGCGTGGTAAGCCACTCAATTGTTTTGGTGAAACAAAAAAAGTAGTATACCAAAATGAGGAGTTTAATTTACTACAACATGCATTGAATATTGAAGAAGGACTAGAAGGATTAAGATACAATAATATTGTAATTGCTACCGATGCCGATGTGGATGGTATGCACATTCGGTTATTGATCATGACTTTCTTCTTACAGTTCTTCCCAGATTTAGTGAAGAAGGGGCATGTATCTATTTTGCAAACGCCTTTATTTCGTGTACGTAATAAGCAAGAAACAATTTATTGCTACGATGAAGCGGCTAAGCAAGCAGCAATAAAAAAATTGGGCAATAAGCCAGAGATAACCCGCTTCAAAGGATTGGGAGAAATCTCTCCTGAGGAGTTTGGGAAATTTATTGGTGCAGATATGCGTAAAGACCCGGTAATTCTTGAACAAGGTGATCATATCCAAAGTTTATTGGAATATTATATGGGCAAGAACACCATGGAGCGACAAGAATTTATCATTGGTAATTTGCGCGTAGAGCAAGATTTAGTGGAATAGACCGTAGACGGTAGAGACCGTGATTAAACTATTTAACGGTCTACTGTCCACTGTCTATCGTCAAAAGTAAAATGTCACCCTGTCAGCCGAGGCGGAGTCGAAGGGTATTAATAAAAAACGAACTAATCAAAATGACACACATAGTTTTTGAAGAAGCAAATAAAGAAATTTTAGAGCAGGCGATTCAGCTGGATGAATCATTGAATGGTGAAGTGCTTGAAATTAAGGACGACTATGCCGCTGGTCCGATCGATTCTATTTATGAAACCGAAGGGTACCAAGCCCGCAGGGCATGGTGGGAGCAAGCGTTAGAGCATTCGCCATACACACAACAGATCGATATTGTAAATGATAAATTAACAGTTCATCAACTGCTCACCAAGCTATCGGAAGATGCAGAAGTAGAAGTGTGGATTTGGATGGGACAAAATGCCCATGATGTTTGTGGGTACTATTGGCTCATGAGTCAGTTAAAAGATTTTGCAGGAAGAATTCAAGTACTGTATTTGAATAATCTACCCTTCTTCAATGAAAAAGGGAATATTTTTTATCCTACGCATTTGCATGAAATTCAACCCAAAGAATTTATCAAGGCTAAAAAATTAGCACGACCCATTACATTAAGTGAATTTGAAGTTGACCCAGATGAGTGGAAGAAAATATATACTGAAAATAGCTTGGTTCGCTTTTTAGAAGGGGGTAAGAAAATTGTAGGAAAAGATGTAGATTTTTACGACAAGCATATACTCGCGCATATTAATGGGGAAGCCCAAAAGCTAACTAAGATCATTTCAAATACGTTATCTAAAATGCCAGTGAAAACAGGAGATGTATTTTTAGTATGGCGTATCAAAGAAATGATAGCAAGTGGTAAGTTAGTTGCCCAAGGCGATTGGCAAAAGGGATGGAAAGATATTAATATACAATTGCAAACTGCATCAAACTAAGTATGGTAAAAGTTATACCAATAGATAAGATAGGAGAAGATCAGCGCGGTGCTACTCATTATTTCAGTACAGATAGAACAGGGCAGTTTATCATCGCGTATAGAAAAGCAGGTAGTGTGAGTGGACAGCATTATCACAAGGGACTTGCACCAAAAAAGAATCCAGAACAAATCATCATCATGCAGGGAGAAGCTACGATGAACTGGAAAGATGTAAGAAGTGATGCCAAAGGATCAGTAAAAATTGTTGCACCCGCATTGGTAGAAATTGAACCTTGGGCATGGCATGAATTAATAGCTGATAAAGATGTAATTGTATTTGAATTAAATGGGTTAGAAGATGCGAAGGAGGATACTTTTAGGATAGAATAGATACGGGATACGAGTTTCGAGTTTACGTATAATAAAACCCGTATCTCGCATCTCGTAACCCGTATCTCGCATCTCGTATCCCGTATCTCGCATCCCGTAACCCGTAACCCGTAACTATAAAATGGCTAAAGAAAAAATAGATAGAAAGATTTTTGAGAGTGAAACCGGTGTACTAAAACAGTATAAAGATTGGTTTTTAGATTATGCCTCTTATGTAATATTAGAGCGTGCGGTACCGGCGATTGAAGATGGACTAAAACCGGTACAGCGCAGGATTCTTCATTCCATGAAAGAAATGGATGATGGAAGATTTAATAAGGTAGCGAATATCATCGGACAAAGTATGCAATACCACCCACATGGTGATGC
>JBDKJW010000288.1:0-2750 GCA_039796395.1 Bacteroidota bacterium | reverse complement strand
TATTTAAATCAACACTTGAGCATCTAATTATAGTAGTATTTAGTTGGCGGAAATGGATAAAAAAATATTCTCATGAAAGGTAACGCTGCAATACATTTTCTAAAATATCTGATAAAATTAGATAGTGCTACAACACAAACTTCAACTGCTGAAAGAGCTGCTATGGCATCCTATTTAGCAACTTCAACCTCCATTATCGAGATAGGTGTTTTTGAAGGATTTAATACAAGAGAGTTTGCGCTTTTATCCCCTCATGAAGCTCGAATTTTTGCAATTGATCCTTTTTTTAAAGGATTTTTTGGGTTCAACTATGGTAAATTTATTGCCTTAAAAGAATGGCAAAAACATGGCATTAGTCATAAAATTGAAATTATTGAAGGATTTAGCTGGGATGTGATTGATCAAATACCATTTGGCATAGATTTTATTTTTATTGATGGGGATCATAGTTTTGAGGGCGTTAAAAAAGATTTTGAACTTTACAGCAACTTGCTATCAGCGAATGGTGTAATAGCATTGCACGATGCGCGTTTATTTAGTAACGGATGGACTAAACCCAACTGGGGACCGGTTAGGCTAGTAGAAGAAATAATTAAACCATCTGATGAATGGAAAATTGTGGAGGAGATTGATTCTTTAGTATTAATAAAAAAGCAAAACACATAATGCATATAGTTCATGTGGCAGCTATTGAACTATCACCTAATTCCGGAATGGGGAGAATTGCATTTGAGTGGAAAAAGGCATTTGAACAACAGGGCATTAAGTTTACACATATTGGCTGGAAGGAGTTGAGTAGGTCTGCTCATCCATTATTGTTCGGATGGCATGTGAGAAAATTTATTATCCAAAATAAACTTAAACCAAATCTTATTCTGGCACATGAGCCAACTGGGGGGTTCCTGAAATTTAAAAATGTGCCGTTAGTTGTGTTTAGTCATGGTGTAGAAGAACGGAATTGGCAGATTAAAAAAAAATATGATTTTGAACCACTTTCGTGGAAAGCAAAGTTGTTGCCTGTTTTATTCAGATTCTATTCCAATACTATTGGATTTAAAAAGGCTAATAAAATTTTACTTTCAAATCAGACGGATAAAAATTTTCTTACTAATTATAAGCGTATTCAAGCATCAAAAATTCATATTTTTAAAAATGGTTTTCACAAGTATCCTGGAAAAACGAAATATAATTTTAGCCATATAGGTTGCCTGTTTAACGCTAGTTGGATAGAAAGAAAAGGTATTCAATTATTAATTCCTGTATTTAATTCGTTACTTAAAAAATACCCAGAACTGTTCTTGTATATAGCTGGAACTAATAAAAATGCAAGCGATTTACTAGCAAATTTTGATGCTGCTATATATGCACAAATTATTATTTTTCCAAAGTTCTCAGCTAGTGATGAACATTTAATCTATAAGCAAACTTCCATATTTATATTACCTTCTTATTTCGAGGGTCAGTCATTGGCATTATCACAAGCCATGTATATGGGCCTTTGTCCTGTTGTTGCTGATAACTGTGGTCAGATAGACTTGGTTCATCACGGGCAAAATGGATTGTTATTTCAAACTGGAGATCAGTGTGATTTTCAATCCCAAGTTGAAGCTTTAATTAATAACCCCAAACTTATTGCTCAATACGGGGAGTCAGCTTTTAATACCGTTCAATCAAGTACTTGGGAAGCCGTATCTAATGAAGTGGTACAATTTGTATTGTAACATTAACGAATTTTAACCTAAAGTAATTACTTTAATTTCAATGGATGCAATTATAATAACAGATCAACCTCCATTTGTAAATGATGGAGTTGGGGATTATAGTTATAATTTAATGAACTGTTTAAAAAATGATAATTTTATTATTGAAACTTTTTGTAAGAAAAGTAATAACTCAGTTCCTGCATCATATAGTTTTAATATAACCAGTTGGGGAGTCATAGGGTTAATATCACTTTTTAAAGAAATCAGGAAAAAGAAACCGAAATGGATTTTATTTCAATATGTACCTTATGCTTATTCCAAAATTGGTATTCCAATATTAATCCCTTTTTTTCTTCTGATTATACGTATATCCGGAATCAAAGTTCATACTAACTTTCACGAAGTGTCTATTCGCTTATGGAATGGTAAAGTAAGTGGAATTGTAAGATCTATTTGCCAAAGATTTATTGCCTACTTAATTAGTCTTTTCGCTAATAGTGTACAAACAAGTAATAAATACTATGCCTCTTTGTTGTTTCCTTTCAAAATAAAAATTTTACCTATTCCATCAAATTTTGAAACTTTTTGCAAGCCTACTCACTTTAGCAACACCTTTTATCCACAAAAAAAAGAGCAAATAATTATTTCAAATGCCAATAGATGTAATGACTATTTCTTTGAAATAATATATAAGCTATTTTCTTTGAACCCAATATATAAGCTAATTATTATCGGACGAGTAACGCCTGTTGAGATATTATTCATTGAATCTCAGCTAAAAAAACTTAAGCTGGCAGATAGAACAGAAATATATGTAAATATTTCTTCTGATAAATATGTAGAACTGTTTGCTCTAGCGGATATTTATTTTCAGCTTGAAGTAGTTAATAAAAATGGGAAAGGAGGTATTTCGGCGAAAAGTGGAGCAATAGCTACTGCCTTAATGCTGGGTATTCCAACTATCACTACGCAAGGAGATTTAACTGATACGAAATTATTCGAGGATCGTAAAACAGTTTTATTTATTCCAGCACATAACCCCCAATT
>JBDKJW010000287.1:0-2751 GCA_039796395.1 Bacteroidota bacterium | reverse complement strand
CCAGGTTTTAGCTTGCCTTCTTTTTCAGCTACTTGTACCATTTTCAAAGCCATGCGGTCTTTGATTGAATTGCCAGGGTTGAAATAATCAACTTTTGCCAATACCGTTGCAGGTAATTGGGCTGTAATTTTATTTAGCTGAATTAGCGGGGTATTTCCAATTGTTTCGAGAACATTTTTCTTCCACATAAAAACTAACACTTGTTTGTGCAAATGTACGGTTTGCGTTTATGTAGTAGGCATTAAATGTAAGATTTATCAAGGGCGAATTTTTCTGGAAATTTGGGCGTTATTTTTTGATAAAATGCCATGATTTCGCTCATTGTGCTGTGAATATTAGTTGGATAGATCGTTTTGCCGATCCCCGCCATTTTAGTTTTATAATCTACATAGCCCAATAGAATAGGCACATTCGCTTTTTTTGCTAGGTGAAAAAATCCTGTTTTCCAGTTCTCTTGTTTACTTCTGGTACCTTCTGGTGTTATTACAATGATTAATTCTTTATTTGCTGTAAACAAATCGGCCATTACATCTACAAAGCTTGGGCGATTCCCATCTGCACGGGGAGAGCGATCAATGGCAATACCACCTAATGGTCCCATGATGAGCTTAAATGGAAAGCGCATCCACTCTTTTTTAACCGTGAATCGAATGCGTAATCGGTAAATCGAGAATGCAGCCATAGTGTACCAAAAATCCCAATTGCTAGTATGAGGAGCTGCGATGATAATACATTGCTGAATTGCTGCAGGCAACTGCGTATCAACCTGCCACCCGGTTCGTTTAAAAATAAACCGGCAAATATGTCTAGTCATGATAATTCTAATTAAGACTGAAAAGAATCTGCCATTTTACTACAGATATTGCTTTCAATCATTTTTGCAGCTAAGCCAATCATATTACTGAAAGCTTTAGCCGTGCTTATCCCATGCCCGATAATTACTGGTTTGGCAACACCCAATACAGGCGTGCCACCATAATTTTCATAATGTAACCTGCTGAAATAAGCATCTTCTCCAACACCTCTTTCAACAGCAGCATCATAAAAAGATTCAGCAAGTTTGAGAATGATATTACCTGTAAAGCCATCACATACCATTACATCGGCTTTGCTTCCTAATAAATCGCGACCTTCAATATTTCCTTTGAAATTTATCTGTGCGTTTTCTTTCAGGAGGGGATAAGTAGCTTGTGCTAATAAATTTCCTTTACCTTCTTCTTCTCCTACATTAATTAAACCAACGGAAGGATGTTCGATACCCAAAATATGTTCTGCGTATAAGCTTCCTAAAATGGCAAACTGGTTTAATTGTTCGGGTTTACAATCGGCATTTAAGCCAACATCTAATAATACACCGGTGCTGCCATTTAATTTAGGCATTACAGTAGCAATAGTTGGCCTCATAACACCTGCAATGGCCTTAATGCTAAACATAGCGCCAACAAGCATGGCGCCTGTATTTCCGGCACTAATAAATGCATCAATTTTACCAGTGGCTAATAGGTGAAACCCTATTGCAATAGATGATTTTTGTTTTTCTTTTAGTGCTTTTGTGGGATGTTCGTTATAGCCAATCACTTCAGGGGCATGTATAAAATGCAAATAAGGTGAGGAAACACACAACTCTTTTACAAGAGGTTGAATTTGTGCTTCATCACCTATACAGTATAGCTGTGCAGTGGAATTAGTTGATATAAAACGTTGGATTCCTTTTACCGCTTCAAGCGGTGCAAAGTCGCCACCCATCATGTCTAAACCTATATTCATGCCGGCAAGCTACAATAATAAATTGAACTAAAAGTTATGCTTTTAAAGGTGCTTTTTCAGCAACTAATTTTCCTTTGTAGTACAATTTACCTTCGCTTACATGTGCACGATGGCGTACATGTGTTTCTCCGGTTGTATTGTCTTTGCTCAGGGTTACTTCCTGTGCCACATAGTGTGTTCTTCTTTTAGCACTTCTTTGCTGTGAATGTCTGCGTTTCGGATTCGGCATTGCTCTAAATTTATGGTATCAAAAAAATTATTCTAAGTTTTTAAATTGTTCTAATCCTTTCCAAATAGTGGGTGACTCTCTCTTCACTTCCTCTTCCATTTTCTTTAACTTATCTAGCACTTCTTTATTGCATTTCGGCCCACCAATTTCTTCTTCTTTACACATTTTTTGTAAAGGAATACTCAAGTTGATGAATTCATATATCCAATCGGCCAGGTGTAAATGACTTTCACCTCTGCTGATATAGTATACATCCGGGTCTTCTTCCTGCTCGTTCATTTCATCGGGATTTTCTACCATTTTTACAATAATGTTAAACTCATCCCAGAGTTGAAAAGAGAGGGGGTTACCACACCGATCGCAACCAGATTCTATAGTGCCACCAATATCAAAGTGCAATAACATGAAGCCATTCTTTTTATCGAGGCTTAGCTTGATATCGGCGATACAGTTTTTAAAATCCTGCTCACCATAAGGAACAAAGAACTTATCTTCCACCCTGTATTCGAAAACATGAATGCCCGGTTTCAAACCCACAAATGCGATCTCAAATTCTCGCCGATGACTCATATCCGAATTTTAAGGGCTTGCAAAGGTATAGAAAACTGGCGAATTGGCAAAGAAAAGGTTCTCTGGATATTTGCTGCTGTTTTAATAACCATTATTTCGTATGATGATGGTATCGTTGAAAGCTATTATTCAAATGGTATTTATCCGATTATTGGTAAAATATTGCGATTTATTACGGGTATAAT
>JBDKJW010000286.1:0-2842 GCA_039796395.1 Bacteroidota bacterium | reverse complement strand
TGTACCATTGGTTTCACCACGTTGGTAAAGTTGAAATGTTTTGGCATCAGCTAATGGAATTGTATCTAAATCAATATCAACACCATGATTTTGTTTGATTAATTCTAATGCTGTTTTTAAAATAGATAAGGTTTTTAAACCTAGAAAGTCCATTTTAATAACACCTGCATCTTCAATAATATTTCCTTCAATTTGTGTAACCCATAAATCCGAATCTTTGGCTGTAGCAACGGGTATAAGATCGGTTAAATCTTTAGGTGCAATGATAATACCTGCTGCATGAATACCGGTATTTCGTACGGATCCTTCTAATCGTTCGGCTTCTTTCAATACTTGGGCGCGGATATCATTACCACGATATATTTCACGTAATTTTTTGATATTCTCTATATCTTCAGGAGCATAATTTTCTTTTTCTTCAAGCGATTTTGGTCCTTCTTTTACCGTAATAGGCGCCGTTAAAACGCGACCTAATTCTGTGCCTGGCTTATCTGGCACGAGCTTCGCCAACATATTACTTTCTGCCAGGGGCAAATCAAGTACACGAGCCACATCTTTGATACTCATTTTTGCAGCCATGGTACCGTATGTAACAATCTGCGCTACCTGCGCTTTGCCATATTTATCAACAACATAGTCAATTACTTTTTGTCGTCCTTCATCATCAAAATCCGTATCAATATCGGGCATGCTCTTCCGATCTGGATTTAAGAATCTTTCAAAGAGCAGATTGTATTTGATCGGATCTATGTTTGTTATGCCTATGCAATAGGCTACTACGCTACCGGCTGCTGAACCTCTACCCGGACCAATAAAAACACCCATATCTCTGCCCGCTTTAATAAAATCACTTACAATTAAGAAGTAACCGGCAAAGCCCATCGTTTTAATGGTGAAGAGCTCAAAATCGATCCGCTCTTGAGTAGTACTTTCAATTTCTCCATAACGTGCTTTTGCACCTTCATAAGTAATGTGTTTGAGGTACTCCCACTGATTCAAATTTGCATCGGCATGAATCTGAAAATTTGTAGGAATAGGGAAGGCAGGTAGTAAGATATCTTTTTTAAGATTAAGTATATCAACCTTATCAACAATGGCATTGGTATTATCAAGTGATTCAGGAATGTCGGAGAAGAGTTGTTGCATCTCTTCTGTTGTTTTAAAATAAAATTGATCATTCGGAAATTTGAATCGCCTGTTTTTTACTTGTACTTCATCATTTACAAAATCATCAAAGCCTGGAGTACTTTGCTTTTCACCTGTATTAATACATAATAAAATATCATGCGCATTGGCATCATCTTTATCTACATAATGACTATCATTGGTAGCAATTACCGGAACATTGTATTTTTTTGAAAACTTAAGAAGCGTATTATTAATGAGTTCTTGTTCTTTAATTTGATGACGCTGAATTTCAATATAATAATCATCCCCAAATAAATTGAGCCACCATTTAAATTCTTGTTCTGCCTTTTCTTCACTGTGGTTTAAAATGGTTTGGGGTACATAAGCACCTATACAGCATGTAGTTGCAATAAGGCCCTCATGATATTTTTCGATCAATTCTTTATCGATCCGTGGATATTTACTATACATCCCTTCAATATATCCGAGTGATGTAAGCTTTACTAAATTTTGATATCCTATTTTATTTTTGGCTAATAATACTTGGTGGAAGCGTTCATCTTTTACTTCTTTTGTAAAAACTTTGGCATGCCTATCGCGTACAACATAAAATTCGCAGCCCACTATGGGTTTTACTTTTGGGGCAAGTATATCTTTCCCATTTTCATCTTTCCCAATTATTTTGGTATCCTTCCATGCCTGACTAACAAATTCAAAAGCACCAAACATATTACCATGGTCGGTAATAGCCAATGCGGGCATATTATTGGCAGCCGCTTTCTTGTATAGATTATCGATGGCGGCGGCACCATCCAATAAGGAGTACTGGGTATGAACATGTAAGTGGGAGAAAGTACACATAGCACCCGCGAATATCGTGGTTTTATTAGGTACAATAACCTTCGGTTGAAGGGCATATTTATCCACATAAGGTAGAATAGGCGTAGCATGAGTTTAATTTGCGCTATGCGCTTGAATTTGATTACCTTTTTTGTTTTATGCACACTTGTTTTCACGAGTTGTAGATCTGTGCGAAAAGTTACTAATAGCGATAAAACAACTGCAAATAGTACGCCTAAGAAAAAAGGGGATAGATCTTTTATTGATGGTATTGAAGTAACACCGGGATCGAAAGTAATTAGCAAACAAAAAACTACTAGTACTGTTACCACAAAGAAAAGCAATGCATCAGCACGCAATACTGGAAATAATATTGAGCGGGCTAGTATTCTTCAATTAAAATATGCGGTAATTATAGATGTGGCTGTTGAGAATCTAAATAATATGCCTTTATTAGAATTAATAGATAAATGGTGGGGTACAAAATATTGTATGGGTGGAAGTACAGAGAATTGTATTGATTGTTCTGCTTTCACGCAAATTATTTTACGTGATATTTATGCGCAAAAATTGCCCCGTACATCACAAGAACAATAGGTGTATTTACAAAATAATAAGTTTGTTCATGCTTCAACTTCTGGCGGTGTTACCATTACCGATTTAAGTGATAAATATTGGAACCCAAAGTTTAGAGGAGGCGGGAGGGTGAGATAGACAGTAGACCGTGGACGGTAGTAACTAAGTAAATAAGTAAACTAAGATTCTTGGTTACTTAGTTACTTAGTTTACTTATTAACTTTTTACCAATTAAGTCGCTTCCTTAAGTTCCCAAGCAACTGATGCGCATCTGGCGTTAGCCTAAACTGAAATACAG
>JBDKJW010000285.1:0-2760 GCA_039796395.1 Bacteroidota bacterium | reverse complement strand
ACTCCTGTTCAGCATTCGAAATTGGATGGTACTTAAGTCTGTAACAATACCGCTATATCCACCCATGGCATCTATCTCCCGCACAATTTGTCCTTTAGCGATACCACCCATTGCCGGGTTGCAACTCATTTGGGCAATGGTTTGCATATTCATAGTAATGAGTAAAACCTTACTACCTAGGTTTGCTGCCGACGCTGCTGCCTCACAGCCCGCGTGACCCGCGCCTACTACAATAACATCATAATTCGGAAACATAGGACAAAGATAGGGAGGAAGACTTAGGGCACAGGATAAAGGGTACAGTTTATAGCTGCGGAATTAATATTGATTAGGCTTTAGCCCTTACTCCCAGTCTGACGGGTACCGCTATCTATGCTTGAATTAGCGTCTGACGCTAACGAAAAGTCTAAATAGACGTTTATTTAGGTTTCCCGTGGAACGTTCGTGTGAAACGAAGAAAATGTTCCTGGGTGAAACAGGATGTGATACGTGGAACATTTGCTTTTACTGAGTGCATCCAAAATCCTGAACTACAATAAATTGTTGGTTTGGTCTTCTAGAAACCCCCACCCCCATTATGGTGTAGCTGGGGTTAAAAAGGTTGTAGCGGTGGCCAAGATTAGAAACGTTTATATCCAAATAAAGCAATAAAACGGCGATTAGGGTATTTTGGGGCGATTCGGCAATATTTTCAGCATAGCAGAATTTAATACCTAGGGCTCTAATGCGGTCGGAGAATCTAATTCCATTGGATGAATTATGACTTAGTTTTTCATCTTTTCTTCGGGCCAATTCTGTAGAATGTGATCTGGCTGCCTCAGTGAGTCGTGCTTCAGGAACAAGAAAGGGAAGCTCGGGTTGATTCTCTAACTCTTTCAAAAGAGAATTCGCATAGGATCCCTTTAGTAGAGGTTGAAGCTCAAGGAAAGGAATAACTACACTGTCTTTAAAACTTTTGGGAAATAATCGCGCGTAATTCACCCAATAAATAAACGCCTTCTCTTCGGGCAGTGCAATTTTATAAGCCTCATTTTCTTTAAGCTTATCGAGTATGATTGCAGATTTTTGTAGGGTTAACTGAAACGGACGATCATCAAAATCAACAGAGCCGGCTTCTTGAGCATTGCCAAAAAAATCTAAAAAAAACATAAAAAATAGAAATTTACTAATTCGTATTAGCACTTATCTATATTTTTTTTAAATAATGATAAAAATTCGTCTTCTTTAGCCCTCATCTGCAAAATTTCTGATTTTAGCTTATCGCGATATCCACAGAGGTGAAGTGCCCCGTGAAAAATTACCCGATTCATTTCTTCCGAAAAAGAAACACCCATTTCCCTTGCATTTTCTTTTACGCGATCTGCGCTAATATAAATTTCCCCGTTAACTTCATCAGAACCCTTCTCAGATAAATTGAAAGTGATGATATCGGTATAATAATCATGTTGTAAAAACTGCCGATTGATCTGAAGTAAGTATTCGTCAGAACAAAATATAAATTGTAGGCCGCCAAGCTTTTTTCGCTCTTTTTTAAAAATACATGGGATGAAAGATTTTAATGCTTGCTTAGCCGGAAATACAGGCTTAGCATCTGCGTAATGAAAAACAATTTTTGGGTTCTGCATGATTACTCCAAAATTCGTAACAAAACCAATGCCGTGCATTATACCTTTACAGAATTAACAGATTCAATGAAGCGATTGTCGGAATTAGCAGCTGGTGAACAGGGAATTATTAACTCTTTTGAAAAAGACGAAATATTTATAAAGCTCATGGAAATGGGCTGTATACCAGGCGAGTGCGTTAAAGTAGAACAGATAGCGCCATTGGGAGATCCGATATCTATTTCAGTATCTGGCTATATGCTGAGTTTGCGGCTAAGTGAAGCAAGTAGTATCTTTATTGAACCAATTAATTCATAAGTATCTGATTATCAATATTTTAGATGAAAATTGCACTCTATTTTGGTTCATTTAACCCCGTGCATTCAGGTCATTTAATCATTGCTTCACACGTAGCAAATTATACCGACTATGCGCAGGTTTGGTTAGTAGCTTCTCCACATAATCCTTTCAAAACTGAAACTAGCTTACTTAACGAATATGATCGATTGCATTTAGTACAATTAGCGGTAGACGACGACCCTCGTTTAAAAGTATCGGATATAGAATTTAAACTCCCTCGACCCTCTTATACAATTGATACGCTAATTTATTTGCAGGAAAAATATCCGCAGCATGAATTTGCCATTTTAATGGGGAGTGATGGCTTTCAGAATTTACCCAAGTGGAAGAATGCGGAAGTGCTTATAAAAAACTTCCCATTTATTGTTTACGGTCGCCCTGGTTTTCCTGTAACTGATACGCATGGCGCCAATGTACATGTGCTTGATGCGCCACAGCTTACTATTTCTGCTACCTATATTAGAGAAACAATTAAAGACGGAAAAACAATTCGCTACTTGGTGCCCGATAAAGTAAGGGCCTATATTGAAGAGAATAATTATTACCGTTGATATTCACCCGCTCATGTAATTAAAGTAACACAGTCTTGTTTGCTTAGCAGTTTGAACTAGATTTATTGTTCAATTAACTGTCATGAAAAAATTGCTGCTTGTTGCTAATCTATTAGCAACTTCATTTCTTTTTGCACAACCGCTTACAGTAGAAAAAATTATGTCGGATCCCCGGTGGATAGGAACCTCCCCTTCCAATGCATTTTGGAGTAATGATAACAAAACAGTTTTCTTTAGTTGGAATC
>JBDKJW010000284.1:0-2763 GCA_039796395.1 Bacteroidota bacterium | reverse complement strand
GGGTTGTATGTGAGTAGGGTAGCTGCTAGTTCTTTTAAAGAGGGCAGGGTATATATTACGTTGAATGGTTATCGGAATGATCATTTCACGGCTTATGTGTACATGAGTGATGATTATGGTGCCAATTGGAAGCAGATCATGAAGGATTTACCTGCTGAGCCAGTGAATGTGATTAAGGAAGATTTGAAGGATGAAAATATTTTGTATGTAGGAACGGATGGGGGATTGTATGTGAGTTTGGATGGTGGTAATAGTTCGATGATGTGGAATAAGGGGTTACCTTATAGTATGCCTATTCATGATATTGCGATTCATCCGCGGGAGAATGAGATTATATTGGGTACGCATGCAAGAAGTATTTATATCGCGCGGTTAGATGCGGTGCAGAAGGCAGCGAAGAAGTAGCTATTTATATTTTTTTAGACTTTTCGTTAGCGTCAGACCGGTTCAAATTTTTTGTAAGATCCAAACATCGTGGCCACCTGCTTTTAGCGGGTGGCTTTTTCCTTCGTACTGGTGAAGGATTTGGAGGTTTTTGGGGAGTAATTCGCTGAAGAATTTAGGGTTGTTGTAGGTGGTGATTTCTCGCGAGGATTCGCCGCGGTCAGACGGGGTGTAGCCCTTTTTTGATAGAAAAATTTCGCGTTCTTTTTTGCTCAATTGGTGCAAATAATTTGTTCCATGTGTGGTGATAAAACAAATACCTCCATCCAAAAGCTTATGGGATAAGGTTTCTAGCCATTTGGCTTGTTCATCTATGGGAATATGGGTGAGTACGGAGAAGGCGATGAGTAAGTGGGCTTTTGGAGAGGATTCGCCGCGGTCAGACGCTGTGGGTTCGCACAAAAAAAAGATGTTTTTGTGGCGGCTTTTATTCCATTCGATGAAGGAGGGATTAATATCAATGCCAATGCATTTGGCGCTCGGCACTAGGGTAGGGAAATGCTGAATAATTCTGCCGATGCCGCATCCCCAATCGATGATAATAGGGTTTGTAGATTGAATATAGGGGCTGCACCATTCCCAAATTTCGTTAGCAGCGAGGGCGCCATCTTCTTCGAAGCTTTGGTAATCTATTTTATAGGTTTCGAAGAGGGCTTTGTGAGGTGGGGGAATATATGATGGATGCAGTGAACAATAATGCTTATTGCGATTATAATAGAATAACTGCTGCGCCCGAAATAAAAACCCTGCGGCCTTCGGCCGCAGGGTGGAGTTCCTAAAAATCCATTTCGTATACCTGATAATCAGTGTAAACATTTTTAAAACTAATTCTTCTCAGGATATAATGTAGCTTTCAATACATTCTTACCATCAAACAAAGTATTCGCAACCGCTTTGATCTGATCTACCGTTACCGCATTCACAATTTTCTCATAATCAAATACACGCTGTGCGTCACTACCGGTAAAGTAAATATCATTTAATAAACCCGACCAATACCTGTTCTCTTTCATATTAACCGTATGCTTTTCTAATAAAGATTTTTTTACTTTATCTAAATCTGTTTGCTCCGGCCCCTTGGTTTTTATTTTTTCAATCTCTTCATCAGCCGCTTTCTTCAATACATCAACTTTCTCTGGTCCGCATGGCAACTGCAATCCAAAATTATAACTACTATAAGGATACTTACTTATCGAACCACCAATGCCGCCACCATAAATACCACCAATTTTCTCACGAAGCTCTTCAATGATCTTAATATTTAAAATCTCCATCAACATCTCGGCCTTGAAAGCTAAATCTTCTGAGTAAGGTACTTCACCGCTGTATACATTTAAAATAAAGCTCTTCTTCTCAGCCCCTTTATAGAAGTTTACTTCTTTCAACCCCTTCGCCATACGTACCCCATTATCTACAAATTCATCCTTGCCACCCTTACTTGGTAAACCTCCAATATAGGTTGCTAATAAAGGCTTCATGGCCTCAATATCTACATTACCCGTAAGTGTGAATGTAAAATCATTAGCATCTGCCGTACGCTCTTTAAAAATGGCAACTGATCTATCTAAATTAATTTTATCAAAAGCTTCTGCAGTTGGTAATACCGATGGAGCCAAAGGCTGATTTGCATATAAAGTTTTATATACAGAATCTATAAATGCCGTTGTTGGGTCCGACATCATAAACTGTACTTGTGATTTCTGCTTTTCCTTCCATCCATTAAACAGGGCCTCATCTTTACGAATATTCGTGAAATTCAAAAACAGTAATTGGAGCATGGTTTCTACATCTTTAATGGTGCTATTACCAATTACTCTTGTACTTAGTGCATTAATAAGTACACCAGCACTGGCATTTTTACCTGCTAAAAACTTGCGTAAATCGGTAGGGTTAAAGTCACCAATACCCATCTGTGAAACTACTTGCGTTGCGTAACTCGCACTAAACTTATCTTCCAATCCATAATTATTCAGGCCACCTTTTCTAAAACCAGATAAAATAATTTCATCTTGCTTAAATGTGGTTGGCTTAATAATTACACGCGCTCCATTCGAAAACTGTAATTCAGTAGTACCCAATAATTCATTCTTTGTTTCTTTTACAATACTACCTTCTGTAGGCTTCGATTTTAATAAAGAACTAGCTACTACTTTTTCTTCATAAGCCTTCAAACTTGCTTTTGAAATATTATCAAGCGATGCAAGCAAGGCAGTATTAGCCGGCATTTTTACATCTGCTTTATCGGGGCCCATTACACTTACAAAAACTTTTTCTGTTTTCTTAATTTCATTGGCAAATGCATTCACTTCTTCTAACTTA
>JBDKJW010000283.1:0-5400 GCA_039796395.1 Bacteroidota bacterium | reverse complement strand
TTAAGTACGATGAATATTCCTTTATTTAACGTCATTAAACCGTATCTTTTTACCTCACATATGGTTACTTGGAAAGAGTTTTTTGATTTTAAAGTGAACGATGCAAATGAAGCAATTATTGGTAGTATTCAATATCCTGAGAAAATTATTAAGTCGGCTATCGTTTTAGTAGTTCATATTGTAGGGTTCGTAGCAGCGGGTATTTGGTTTTTTAGGAAGAAGGATGTGTTGAGTTAAGGGAGACGATAGACCGTGGACGGTAGAAGAATGTAAGTCAGGGTTATCTGTGAAACAATCTGTGTTATCTGTGGTTAAAATATTTTGAATATGAGTAGATTTTTTTTGATGATGATTTTTTTAGTGAGTGCTTTTTCGCTTAGTGCCCAAGATGCCAGGAAAAGTAAAAGTGTATTATAAAAAACCCAATAAATTTCGATTAGAAAGAAATGGAGGGATCTCTATTTTACCAAAAGGTGGCATTAGCATTAATATCGGTAGTATGGTTGCAATCAATGGTTTTATGGCTTTGGATGCGGGCACTGCAGTTGTGGCTAATACAAACACTAGCGTAGTTAAACTATTACCTAATGCAGATAATAGCGATATAATTTTATCAACACTGTATATTGATGAAGCCAATTTACTTATTCGAAAGTCGGTTACAACAACTAGGGAAAATGGCACTTACGAAATGGAAATGCAGTATGGTAAATATGCAAGCTATGGCTTGCCCGATAAAGTAAATTTCAGTTTTAATACAAAGGATTATAAATTACCTAAGGGTATAACCTTAGAACTAGATGACGTTGATGCGGCCACAAAGGAAAGAATGAAGGGCAAAAAAGGGAGGGTAGAAATTAGCTATACTAATTATATAATTAATAGCGGCATTGCCGATATAGTATTCAAGTAATTTTTATTTAATCAAACCTAACTACGTATATTTAATAAAATCATTTTATGGATAAATTTTCACTGTTAGCAGCTGCTATTAAAGTGTGGCTTTTTCAATACGGCCCCAATCTTATTGCCGCTACATTAGTATTATTGATTGGGATGTTTATCATCAACCGATTAGCAAAATTGGTAGCCAAATCACTCACTGTAAATGATGTTGATAGTTCTTTACGCTCATTTTTGTCAAGTATTGTTTCAGTTGGTTTAAAGGTTTTATTATTGATAACAGTAGCTGGAATGATTGGTATCCAAACCACCTCTTTTGTTGCAATAATTGGTGCACTAGGATTAGCAGTTGGCTTGGCTTTACAAGGATCATTGGCCAATTTTGCTGGAGGTGTACTTATACTTGTGTTTAAGCCTTTTAAAGCAGGCGATTTTATTGAAGCAGGCGGTAAGGCTGGTGTAGTTAAAGAAATTCAAATTTTCAATACGATATTGCTTACCGATGATCATAAAACAATTATACTGGCAAACGGGGCAGTGAGTAACGGTACAATCGTAAATCATTCGCGGCATGGTAATCTAAGAATTCATTTGCCAATAACGGTTTCTTCTGCAAATAATTTAGAAACTATACAAGGTATTTTAATTAATACAATTTCACAAAATGCAAGGGTATTGCAAGAACCAGCACCAAGCATCGCAGTTGATCAAATTGGAGGAGGAACAATTACCCTATCTATTCATGCATATACTTCGCCCGCAGATACGGGTTTGGCCTTGTCTGAATTAAGGGTGGCTATTGATGAAGCTTTTACAACACATCAAGTAAAATCGCCAGACCCGGCTGTTACATTGGTGAAGAATATTTAGCTACTAGTGAACCCGCACACCCCATGTTCGGGTAAATATTTCGCCGGGAATTAAAATATGGATGCCTTCTTTCTTCATGATATCACCAATGGTATCAACTGAATCGGCTATTCCACACCAAGGCTCAATACAAACAAAATTGGCATCTTTGGCGCTCCAAATACCCATGAATGGGAAGTTCTTCCAAGAGAAAGTCCAGCCATGTTTTGTTTTTGGAGATATAAGTTTTATTTCTTGCGATTGTAAATTTTTAAAAACAAGGGCATCTCCATAAAACAAATCTTTTCTTAATTCAATCTTTTGTTGTTGGTCAAAAAACGGTACTGCTTTAGTTTCAATAAGTCCAGCAGCCGATAAAGGCCATTTACTAGCAGTTTCAACCTGATCAAATTCTAGTGTATAATCTTCAAAACTAGTATCAGGGGTAATCGGTATGGCAAATGCGGGGTGCGCACCAATTGAAGCGGGCATTGGTTTTATATCCGTATTTCGAATTTCATAGGTACATGATAAACTATTTTTTTCTAGTTTATAATGAATGATTAATCGGAATAAAAAAGGATAAATGGCTTGTGATTCTTCAGTGGCGTCTAATTTCAAACTAATGGAAGCTGGTGTAACTTCAAGCGCACTAAAAACCATATCACGTGCAAATCCATGCCTACCTAATGTATAGCTGGTGCCTTTATACGTGTACTGATTATCCTTTAATCCACCAACAATTGGGAATAAAACCGGACTCTTCTTTCCCCAAAAAACAGGATCTCCATTCCACATATATTCAATGGAATGCTCCTTGCTATATATACTTTGTAATTCAGCACCTTTATCGGCAATAACTACTTTCAGCTGTTTATTCTCAATAATATATTCCATACTAACCTTCGCTTTCTTCTATTTTTTCATCTACTGCATTCGCAAAAAATCTGGCACTCATTTTCTTCATCGGATTTCTACGCATATCTGCATATCCTGCACGTTGCCTGGCAATAGCCATACACTCAAATGTGGCAGCTAAGATAGAGCTTTGATCTGCTTTGCCCTTACCTGCAATATCAAACGCTGTGCCATGGTCGGGACTAGTTCTTACAACTGGCAAACCGGCTGTATAATTTACGCCTTCACCAAATGCTAGAGATTTGAAAGGAATGAGCCCTTGATCATGATACATGGCTAATACAGCATCAAATTGTTCATGGTAACCTCTTGCAAAAAATGCATCAGCAGCATAAGGCCCAAATACCATCCTTCATCACCTGCATGTGGGTTAAGTGCTAGTACAGCAATCTTAGGTTTATCTACGCCAAAATCTTTTTGCAAACTACCATGCATAATCCGCAATTTGCTTACGATGGCCTCTTTACTTATATGCTTGGCTACTTCAGAAACAGTAACATGTTCCGTTAACAAACCAACACGCATATTTTCTGCAACCATAAGCATTAATACATCTTGTACCCCAAAATAGTCTTTAAAATAAGGGGTATGGCCACTATACCTAAAATGTTCAGATTGTATATTTTTCTTGTGAATAGGCGCTGTTACTAAACCATGTATATTTCCTTCTTTTAAAGCCTTAGTGGCTTCTTCTAAGGATAATAATGCATATTTCCCACCCATTTCATTTAATTGTCCGGGTGTAATTTGTACTTCTTCTTCCCAAACATTGAAAATATTTACTTGTTTATGGCTAAGTTTTGTAAAATCCTTAATGCTATTATAGTTGAAATTGGCTTCTGGTAAACTTTTTCGATAAAAATTTAAGCTTTTATTGCTCGCAAATACAACGGGGGTACAGCTATCTAGTAAACGTTGATCACTCAAGGTTTTAATGATAATTTCCATGCCAATACCGTTCAAATCGCCGCAACTAAAGCCAATTATTGGTTTTTGTACATCGTAACTCATAGCCAACACATATTTAGAGTGCTAAAATACTAATTTTGCAGCGATGCAATACACGCTCAAGAAATCGCTTGGTCAACATTTTCTTACAGATGAGTCTATTTGTAAACGAATTACCGATACATTAACTGCTACCCAGTTCAATCAATTATTGGAGGTTGGTCCGGGTGCGGGCGCATTAACCAAGCATTTGCTGCCAATGAATGCAATCAATTTTAAGGCTGTTGAATTGGATCAGGAGAAAGTTGCCTATTTGCAAGCTAGCTTTCCGGCTATTAGTAACAAAATTATTGAGGGTAGCATCTTGGATATTGATGCACCTTTTGATGATGATTTTACAGTAATTGGGAATTTCCCTTATAATATTTCTACCCAAATTGTTTTTAAAATACTCGATTGGAAATCACAAGTTCCGGTAATGATTGGCATGTTTCAAAAAGAGGTAGCGGAGCGAATTGTATCAAAACCCCATACCAAAGTATATGGTATTTTAAGTGTGCTGGTGCAGGCTTATTATGATGTGGAGTATTTATTTGATGTACCCCCAGCCGCTTTTAATCCACCACCGAAAGTGGTAAGTGGTGTTATTAAACTTACCCGAAAAGAAATACCTATAGCAGTAAAATCGGATAGAGTCTTTTTTATGTTGGTGAAAGCAGCGTTTAATCAAAGAAGGAAAATGTTGCGCAATCCATTAAAGCCTTATTTCGATGAAATAGTTTTACAGGAAGAAATATTTACGAAAAGACCAGAGCAATTGAGTGTGGAGGATTTCGCGGCTTTAACGTTTAGGGTGAAGGGGAATAGGGAGTAAGGTATAAGGTGTGAGGGATATGCTGTAAGAGATGTTGGGTTTTAATTGTTTAACCCCGTAGGGGTGAAATATTTATAGATGAAGAAAAAGGTAATTATAACAGCCCGGGTTCATTCGTTTTTGCCCGAGTATTTGGAGCAAAAAGGGTATGAAGTTTTATATATGCCATCCATCAATTATGATGAGTTAGCAGTAGCGATAACAGACGCAATAGGATTAATTGTTACCACAAGATTGAAGATTGATAAAAATATTATTGATAAAGCAACAGCATTAAAATGGATTGGTAGGCTTGGCAGTGGTATGGAATTGATAGATGTGGAGTACGCAGTATCAAAAGGGATACAGTGTGAAAGTAGCCCCGAAGGTAATAGCAACGCTGTGGCAGAACATGTTTTAGGTTTGCTACTTTCTTTGATGAATAAAATAAATACCAGTTATGAGGAAGTAAAAATAAATAAATGGTTAAGAGAGGAGAATAGGGGAGAAGAATTGTATGGTAAAACAGTGGGTATTATTGGATATGGACATACAGGAAGTAGGTTTGCAGCATTATTAGCATCCTTTAATGTAATGGTTTTGGCGCATGATAAATACAAATCTGGCTTCGCAAATGATCATGTGCGGGAAGCTGGTGTAGAGCAAATTGCTAAATATGCTGATGTGGTAAGTTTGCACTTACCACTTACTGATGAAACCTATCATTATGCAAATGATCATTTCTTTGATAGCATGCATAATAACCCTTATTTTTTAAGTACATGTAGAGGTAAAATAACGGATACCAAAGCACTTATAAATGCACTAAACAATGGTAAGGTAAAAGCGGCTGGACTAGACGTATTAGAGAATGAAAAACTAAACACCTACACTACTGAAGAAGCAGCATTACTTGATGATTTAAAATC
>JBDKJW010000282.1:0-2798 GCA_039796395.1 Bacteroidota bacterium | reverse complement strand
GTACTCCACATCGTGGCAATTACTTTATCTAAACTTACCACAGCAAAATCGGGCGTGCTTTGTAAAGCAAGCTGAGAGGCAGTTATGGCTTTAATAGCACCCATGGTATTTCTTTCGATACAGGGAATTTGAACTAACCCGCCAATAGGATCACAGGTTAATCCTAAATGATGTTCCATCGCTATTTCAGCTGCCATTAGTGCTTGCTTTTGTGTGCCGCCTAAAGATTCGGTGAGTGCTGCTGCAGCCATAGCACTGGAAACACCAATTTCTGCCTGACAGCCACCCATAGCTGCAGATATGGTAGCCCCTTTTTTAAAGATGCTTCCAATTTCAGAAGCAGTTAATAAGAAACGAATAATCTTATCTTCTGTAGCTCCATCACAGAAAGCAATATAGTATTGCAATACAGCAGGTATAACACCCGCAGCGCCGTTTGTAGGGGCAGTTACCACCCTGCCAAATGAAGCATTTTCTTCATTCACTGCTAACGCAAAACAACTCACCCAATCGAGTATATATTGAAAACTATTGCCACCCGTTTTAATCACTTCAATCCAACTTGTATAATCGGTATAGCTGGCACTATTTACCAAGCGCTTATTCAAATCAAAAGCCCTTCTTCTTACTTGCAATCCACCCGGCAATTCACCTTGTGTATGGCAACCCCTATAGGTACAGTCTTTCATGGTATGCCATATGTCCAATACCCCTTTTTTAGTTGCTGCTTCCCCCCTCCAACTCAATTCATTTTCCATAACAACTTCATGAATAGACATGCCTGTTTTCATACACCAATGCAACAAATCATCTGCAGTATCGATCGGGAAAGGTAAATCAATGTTCTTCTTACCGCCTGCTGGTTCTCCTTCTTTCGCCACAAAACCACCACCAATAGAATAAAATGTTTCACTCCATGCTTCGCCGTTTTGTAATGTCACCAAAAAGCTTAATCCATTCGGGTGAAAAGGCAATGTTTCATTCATTAAAAACTGAACTTGTGTATGATAATCAAAATCTATTTCATGCTTAGCTCCCAAGATTAATTTCTTTGATTGGATTATAGCGTTTGTTTTGGGTGTTATTGCATTTACGTCGATGGTTACAGGATCTTCTCCGCATAAGCCCATTAATACGGCAACATCCGTTCCATGTCCACGCCCTGTTTTAGCCAAAGAGCCATATAAGAGTACGGTTATAGAAGTAACCGATGCAAGTGAGGAACTAGCTTCTATGCTGTGTAAAAAACGTTGTGCAGCCCGCCAAGGGCCTAATGTATGCGAACTAGATGGGCCTACGCCTATCTTAAACATATCAAATACTGAAATCGATTCATGTGGCATAGTATAAAGGTACAAAACTTTATAGGGTTGAAAATTGTACATTAGCAGTATGAAGAAATTGATCCCCTTATTACTGGTATTAACTACGCTAAAAACTGTTGCGCAAAACCCGATTGAAGAGGCATTGAAATCAGATCCATTTTTCAGTTATTATATCAAGAATAAAGATACCCTTCGGATTCAAATTTTTTATACGGAAATTAATCGCAACAAACATAATACTCCTTCTTTTAAAGAATATACATTCAACCTCAATAATGATTTATACTTCTACCCTGCCAGTACGGTTAAAATGCCGATTGCTTTACTGGCCTTGGAGAAATTAAATGAAATGAAAATAAAGGGAGTTGATAAAAGCACCATGATGCTTACCGATAGCGCTTATGCATTGCAAGATCATGTGTACAACCAGCCCAATTCGGCAGACGGCAAACCAACGATTGAAAACTATATCAAGCAAATATTTTTAGTAAGTGATAATGATGCATATAACCGCCTTTATGAATTTCTCGGTCAAGATTATATTCAGCAAAAACTAACTGCCAAAGGTTATCCCGATGCAATTATTCGTCACCGTTTGCAACTGAGTAGAACACTTGATCAAAATGCAAATACCAATCCAGTTAATTTTTATGACAGTGCTGGTAATCTAATATTCGCACAGCCTGCGCACTTGAGTAAGGCACAATTTCCAGCATTACCTGCACGCTTAGGTAAAGGATATTATAGCAGGGGTAAACTAATAAATGAGCCTTTTTCTTTTGCTACAAAAAACAGAGTGTATTTACAAGATTTACACCACATGCTGCAATCTGTTTTATTTCCACAGCAAATATCGAAGAAACAAAGATTTAACTTAACAAATGATGATTATGCTTTTGTAAAAAAACACATGAGCATGTTCCCCAGTGAGAGCGATTGGCCTAACTATGATACAGCCCATTATTGGGATGCTTATTGCAAGTTTTTATATTATGGATCTGAAAAAGGAAAACTAAACCCAAACTTCCGCATCTTCAATAAAGTAGGTGATGCCTATGGTTTTTTAATTGATGTAACCTATGTGGCCGATCTAGAAAATAATATTGAATTTATGCTCAGTGCGGTTATCTCTTGTAATACCGATGGCATTTATAATGATGATAAATACGCTTATGATGAAATTGGCTATCCTTTCTTAAAAAAACTCGGACAAGCCATGCATACTTATGAATTAAAACGTAAGCGCGATCGAAATCCTGAGCTTTCTGCATTTAAACTGAACTACAAATAATTATACTTACAGCCGTTAGTCGTTTTTTTCCGAACTTGTGCCTTCAAAAAATAATAACAACCAACCATGGAATTGTCTTCTTTGCTGAATCGTTTTAATGAGCCCGAAACCCTTAAAATGGCTAAACTTGGCCGCGAATTAAGGGCGAAAGGTATTGATGTAATCGACCTTAGTTTGGGTGA
>JBDKJW010000281.1:0-2817 GCA_039796395.1 Bacteroidota bacterium | reverse complement strand
TTTCATCATAAAAATCTACAAGGCTCGAAGCAATTGCAGCCCATGAGTATTCTTTTGCTAATGAATTGATATCAATAACAAGCTTTTTTGCATAAGACTCGTTGTTAAGAAATGACTCAATATTTTTGACCCATTCTTCTTTTGTACTACCCCCATCCACCACATAATCTAGAATATCACCTATTAGTTTAAGTTCACCAACACCAGAATAATAAACTGGGATTCCTGCGACTAGATAATCAAAAAATTTAATTGGAAACCTGCTTCTATTAAATGCATTGTTTTCTAGTGGCAATAACCCAACATCCAATTTTTGAGTTATAAATTTTGCTTCACTTGCGCTTACTTGCTCTAAGTAACTAATATTTGTAAGATTCAATAAACCTGACAATTCAACCTGGTTTTTTGGAGGGCCTACAAGTAAGAAATGTGCATGAGGAAATTTGTTTTCACAAATAACAGCAGCTTGCATAATCCAATCAAGTTCGGCAGCCGTTTTGCCAATATATCCCAAATAATATTTGCCTGGAAGTTTAGCAAAACTATTTTCCTCGATTATACTTTCTGGAGCATTTTGTGTATTCCAAAATCCATTATAAAATACGCCTACTTTAGGCGCTTGTGGGGCTAAATCTTTTAAATAACTTGAACAAACAGTAGTACCATTTGCTAATCGAGGCAACTTATTTTCTAGATATTTTACCAAGAACACAGTATACCGATCTCTAAAAGAATGGGGTTTTTGAAAAATTCCCCCAGTCCATAAATCATCCCAATCATAAATAAATACTCCTTTGCGAAACCATTTAAGCCATTGCCAAGGTATATATGCTTGAAGGAATGGCTGAAACAAATGGTAAACATCATAGTCCTTATCTACTTTATTAAAACATCGATATATTCCCGTTAAAGGGTCTGATGGATTACCAAAAATTCGAGAGGTAATTAAAGAAGGAGTTATTTTATATTCAACATTATCTCTATTTTCATTCCGTTTAGCAGCTTTATAATTAAAATCACCGGCATATATATGAACCGTATGTCCGTTTAGCACTAAAGCTTTTGCTAAATTATGCCAACGGAAATAGGTTCCTGCTTCATGACAATACTGAACAAAAAAAGCAATTTTCACTTAACTAATTCGCGATATGTGATCGAGATGATTGCGCCCATACTCCAAAATTTCATGCAATATTTCATCGGAGCCAATAGAGGGAGTCCAGTTCCAAATAGATTGGGCAATGGAATAGTCGGTTGCGTAGTAAGGTATATCGTATTTTCGATTTTCCGGTATACTATTAATTGTATTTGTTTTATCAATATGCTGAATACAAAATTCATTTAACTCTGCTAAACTTCTTGTATTTTCAACACCACCTCCAATATTAATTATTTTGGGCGACTCTAAAATCGGATTAATCATTTGATTATAAACCAGTTTAAACACATCATATGGATGAACCATATCTCTCGCTTGTAATCCAGTTCCACCATAGCCAATATAAGATAATGGTTTATTGAGTAAGTACTGGTAAATCCAATAAGAGAATATCCCTTGGTCAATTTTTCCAAATTGTCCCGGCCCAGCTATTACACCGCATCTATTAATCCAAACTTGAAATCCAAAACTGTAGTGGTATTCAAGAGCTAAAACTTCACTAGCCAGCTTAGTTGCACCATATAGAGAAATTGGTGCAGCCGTACTGAATTGTTCAGAAACACCAAGTTTTGAAAAGCCCTCAGGAAAAGTAACATCATGGGGAATAGTAAACCGATTATGATTTTTTATTAATGGAATTGAGCAAAGACTTTCAATACTATAAACCCTACTTGTACTCAACATAATGAAACCTGCATTATCATTCTTACACTTTTCCAATAAATAAAAAGTACCCGTAAGATTATTATTGATAAGGCTCAAACTATCATTATTTAATCCAGCCAATACAGAAGGGTTAGCTGCACAATCTATTATCCAATCAACCCTAGGCAATTGCTTTAAGTCGCATGGGATACTGATATCTCCCTTAAAAAATTCACAATTAAATTTTGCAAGCATGGGTATATTAAACTCACTACCCTTTCTGCTTAAATTATCGATACCAATTAAAGACAAACCCGGGTTAGCTGTATATAAATACTCAACAATTTTGCAACCAACAAATCCGGCGGCACCTGTAATTAAAACTGTCAAAATGTATCCTTAGTTTTTGCAATAAAATTAATGTTAGCACCCCCCAAAAAAAGCTGTGATTGTGTTCCTAACAATAACGCTAAGATTTTTTTCCTTAGCTTATACTTCCACCCTGTACCAGGCAAACTGCCATACTCACTCCATTCTGCTTCTATTATGTACCCAAGTTTATTCAGCATTTTTCTTATAACATAAGGATGCATAGCATTGATATGAGTAGGCATATGAAACCAAAACTTAAATCCCATTAATGAGTCCAAGTTAGGTGTACACAAAAAAATACGTGCATTTGGTATGAGGCTAACCTGCTTAAGTATTGTGTAAACAACACCTAATGGTACATGTTCAACAAAATCACTCATTAAAAAAAAATCAAATTCCTTTCCTCTTTTATGAATAAACTCGAGTGCATCTGCCTTTAAAACTGGCAAATTTTGTTTCAGCGCTTTTGAAATAGAATATTCATTTAAATCTATGCCTAAAACGTCTATTTTGTTGTCAGCCAATATTTTAGTGGTATACCCCGGACCGCATCCAATATCCAATATTTTCATAGTTGGCTGTATATATTTAACCATCCAACTATTCTTAAATCTAGCAACAGAGTCTATAGAATCATAAGA
>JBDKJW010000280.1:0-2836 GCA_039796395.1 Bacteroidota bacterium | reverse complement strand
GTGTCTAAATTGAGTAATTGATAGGCAGAACGAATTAAACGATTCAAAGCTGGCTCCGTCATTTTATATTCTTCCATGAACATTAGCTTATCGTCTGGGTTTTCCATTTCTGCAATTTGCGCTTCGATATTATTACACATTACAATTACTTCAGCACCTTCGGCTTTTGCCAAAGCTTCTAATTGCTGGGAATATTTATTACCCGTATGCATAGAAGCTTCATCTACATTGGCTACATAGAGAATGGGTTTATCGGTAAGTAGAAATAAATCGGCTACCGCTACCTTTTCTTCTTTGGTAAGTCCAAGTCCAAAAATACTTTTACCCGCTTCTAAATGTTGCTTACAACGTTGTAGAATTTCGAACTCTGCTTTGGCTTTGGTATCGCTACCCACACGTGCCATTTTTTCTACGCGTTGCATTTTCTTTTCAACACTTTCTAAGTCTTTCAACTGCAATTCCGTTTCAATAATTTCTTTATCACTGATAGGGTTAATAGCACCTTCTTCTCTCAGTACATTTTCATCTTCAAAACATCTGATTACATGTATAATAGCATCAACCTCCCTAATATTTCCTAAAAACTTATTCCCTAACCCTTCACCCTTGCTTGCACCTTTTACTAGTCCGGCAATATCCACAATCTCCATTTGAGTAGGTACAATTTTATCTGGAACAACCAATTCGGCTAATTTTGTCAAACGCGCATCTGGTACATCAACAAGTCCTACATTGGGCTCAATAGTACAGAAACGATAATTACTTGCCTGTGCTTTTGCACTATTACTTACTGCGTTAAAAAGGGTTGATTTTCCTACGTTTGGTAGGCCTACGATACCTGCTTGTAAAGCCATTTTTCTGAATTTGAGGCGCGAAGATAGGGAATTGACCGTAGACGGTAGACTGGGAATAGGGAATAGGGTGGAAGAGGTAAGGTAAAAATATTTTTGTTTATTATTATAATATCGTAATATTGCGATATAAAGATTGAAATATGGGCGCAACAAAATCAGCATTTTTTACAGATAAGCAGAACAACTTGGCCAATTTGGCTAAAGCATTAGGTCACCCCGCAAGAATTGCCATCATGGAATATTTAGTAAAAGTAAATGCTTGTGTATGCGGTGATATTGTGAATGAATTACCATTGGCACAACCTACTATTTCACAGCATTTAAAAGAACTGAAGCAGGCTGGATTGATTAAGGGAACTATTGAAGGGAATAGTGTTTGCTACTGTATTGATGAAAAAGCAATCGATCGTTTACAAGAGTATTTTAAAAATATCAGCATTCGATTACAGAAAAATAATAACTGTTGTTAATCCTAAATAAAAATATATGAAAACAAGTAATGAGCTAAAAGAAATAGTAAAGCAAAAATATAGTGAGATTGCTTTACAAGAAAAAACACAAAACCTATCATCTTGCTGCGGAGCGGGTGGCTGCTCTACCGAAGTGTATAATATTATGAGTGATGATTATACAACCCTAGAAGGATATAACCCAGATGCGGATCTTGGTTTAGGTTGTGGCTTGCCTACACAGTTCGCAAAAATTAAAAAAGGAGATACAATAATTGATTTAGGTAGTGGTGCCGGTAACGACTGTTTTGTTGCCCGTGCCGAAACGGGTGAAGATGGAAAAGTAATAGGTATCGATTTCACAGAAACCATGATTGCCAAAGCGCGTGAGAATGCAACAAAACTTGGTTTTTATAATGTGGAATTTAGATTGGGTGATATCGAACAAATGCCTTTATCATCCAATATGGCTGATGTAGTGGTGAGTAATTGTGTACTTAACTTAGTACCTGATAAAGATGCTGTGTTTAAAGAGATTTTTAGGGTGCTAAAAGTAGGTGGACATTTTAGTATTTCAGATATCGTACTTGTTGGACAATTACCAGAAGCCTTACGCAAAGATGCAGAAATGTATGCAGGATGTGTTTCTGGTGCTATTCAAAAAGAAGTATATATGGAACTCATACAACAAAATGGATTTTCTAATATTACCATCCAAAAAGAAAAAGCAATCCATATTCCTGATGATATTCTACGCAATTATTTAGATGCAGAAGGAATCGCATCATTTAAGCAGGGGAATACAGGCATATTTAGCATAACGGTATATGCAGAGAAAGCTAAAACTTGCTGCGATGATAAATGCTGCTAAAAAAATCTTAGTGCTTTGCACAGGTAATAGCTGTAGAAGCCAAATTGCAGAAGGATACTTAAAGCATTTTGCAGGTGAGAAAGCCGAAATATACAGCGCTGGTGTTGAGACTCATGGCGTAAACCCTAGAGCTATTGCAACCATGAGGGAAGATGGAATTGATATTTCTATGCACTCTTCGAATAATATGGAAGAGTATCGCGGTATCGATTTTGATTATGTAATTACGGTTTGTGATAATGCGAGAGAACGTTGTCCGTTTTTCCCCTCTTCTGCACAAAAGTTTCATTATAATTTCCCCGACCCAGCAAAAGCAGTGGGATCAGCGGAAGAGATTATGCAAGAGTTTAGAGAAGTGAGGGAGATGATTAAACGATACTCGGAGAACTTTGTGAAAGAGAATTTTTAATCTTCAATCTGTTCGCCTAGGCGAATTCAATCTTTCAGTAAGTAACTGAACTCCGTCAGAAGCGGGTGCTTCAATTACTTCAATATTAATCCCTGTAGGCAATGCAGGGATTTTTTTATCTATGATAAATTTTTTCGCGTGTTTTGGCGTATAGTTTATTAAACTAGCTGCTGGATATACTTGTAGTGAGGTTCCTATCACCACAAAAATATCTGCTGTTGCAACAATTTGTGCAGCGGTTTGAAGTAGGGGA
>JBDKJW010000279.1:0-2841 GCA_039796395.1 Bacteroidota bacterium | reverse complement strand
CCAAAATTGGTAGCGTCACTGCAAAATAGCTTACTTTCCGTTGCTAGTTGTGCATGCACTTCTAAGCCAATTACAACTTCATATTTACCAGCTATTTGTTGATGCATAAACTACTGTATCAAAGCTTTTACTTTCTCAATAACAAGTGCAAGATTGCTTGCATCTTGTCCGCCAGCTGTTGCCAGGGTTTTTTGTCCACCCCCGCCCCCCCGTATCAAGGGAGCAATATGCGTTTTAATGATGGCAGGTGCTTCCAACCCTTTAGCAGCAACTAAACTATCGCTTAACATAATACATACATTGGCTTTCCCATCATTATTTGCAGCTAGCGCTACGATATAATTAGTATTTAATCCGTTTTTTAATTCAAAACATAGTTTTTTTAATAAATCGGCATTACTCAATTCAACTACAGCACCAACAAAATAAGCAGTATCTCCATTTGGCAATTGAAATGATTCTTTCTGCTGCAATAAAGATTCTTTGATGGCGCCAAGCTGTTTGATTTCTAAATTTTCTACTCGCTTCTCGAGCTGCTGTTTTTCCTCTAAAATTTTCTCTACTGCTTTTACAGGATCCTGTGTTTTTAATAAACCAGCTATTTCTCGTAAACCTGCAAATTGATTATATAAGTAGTTATATGCCTTGCCTCCAGTAATTGCTTCAATTCTACGTACACCCGCTGCTACAGCCGATTCCGCAGTAATTTTTGTTAAGCCAATCATACCTGTATGCATAACATGTGTACCACCACATAGCTCTATAGAGTATGTAGGATCAATAATTACAACGCGTACATTATTGCCATATTTTTCTCCAAATAAAGCCATCGCTCCTAAGGCAATAGCTTCTTCTTTCGGCATTTCTTTGATTATTACTGGTATGTTTTCCCTGATTTTATCGTTTACTATTTTCTCTACTTGTCGTAATTCGTCGTCTGTTACTTTGGCAAAATGGGAGAAATCGAAACGCAAACTATCATCCGTTACTAATGATCCTTTTTGCGCTACATGTGTTCCTAATACGGTTCGGAGTGCTGCATGTAATAAGTGTGTAGCCGTGTGATTGTAGCTGATATATAACCTTTTTTCTACATCAATTTTGGCAATACAGTTTGCATTAATTTCTGAAGGGAGTGTGTTTACAAAGTGAACGATGGTATCATTCTCTTTTTTGGTATCGGTAACAGCAATGGTTTCGCCCCCAAATTCAAGCAAACCTGTATCACCTGTTTGTCCGCCACTCTCGGCATAAAAAGGTGTAGTAGCCAATACAAGTTGGTATTGTGTTTTTCCCTTCGCACTTATTTTTCTGTACTTGGTTACCTTGGTATTTACTAAAATATCTTCATACCCTACAAAACCTTGACCTTTATCATCATTTACGATTACCCAGTCTTCAGTATCTAATGTAGATGCAGCCCGGCTTCTATTTTTTTGTTGTTGCATTTCTGCTGCAAAGCCGGTTTCATCGACAGCTAAATTTTTTTCTGCAGCAATTAGTTTTGTAAGATCTAATGGAAAACCAAAGGTATCGAATAATTCAAAAGCCGATTTGCCATCAATGGTTCCATTTATTGTAGCCTGTACAATATCATCAATGCGTTTTAAGCCTTTATCTAGTGTACGTAGAAAGGCCTCTTCTTCTTCGCGTACTACTTTGCTTACAAAGTCTATTTGATGGTGTAGTTCAGGAAACACTTTTTCAAACTGTGTAGCCAAAACTGGCATGAGTTTGTATAATAGGGGTTGCTTATAATCTAAATACGAATAATAATAGCGAACGGCTCTTCTTAAAATTCTACGAATCACATAACCTGCACCAGTATTGGCTGGTAATTGTCCGTCGGCGATTGTAAATCCTATAGCTCTAATATGATCTGCAATTACTCTAAATGCAATGGCTTGTTTACTATCTGATCGATCATATTGTTTACCAGTAGCATTTTCAATCGCAGCAAATGTGCCGGTAAAAATATCTGTATCATAATTACTTTGCTTTCCTTGAATTACGCGAACTAATCTTTCAAAGCCCATTCCTGTATCTACATGTCTGGCAGGTAATGGTACAAGACTGCCATCTTTTAATCGATTGTATTGAATAAATACATTATTCCAAATTTCAATTACTTGCGGATGATCTTTGTTAACCAAATCTCTTCCGGGTATTTTTTTTATTTCTTCTTCTGTTCTACAGTCTACATGAATTTCAGAGCATGGGCCGCACGGACCTGTATCACCCATCTCCCAAAAATTATCTTTTTTATTACCATAAATAATATGTTCCTGGGGTACTAATTTTCTCCATTCTGCAAGGGCAAGTGTTGAAGCGGGTATTCCTTCTTTTTCATCTCCTTCAAAAACAGTAACATATAATCTACTTTTATCGAGTTTATAAATATCTGTTAGCAATTCCCAGCTCCAAGCTATTGCTTCTGCCTTGAAGTAGTCGCCAAAACTCCAGTTACCCAACATTTCAAACATAGTATGGTGATAGGTATCTACGCCAACTTCTTCCAAATCATTGTGTTTACCGCTTACACGCAAACATTTTTGCGTGTCGGCAATTCGCATGAATGCTGGTTTTTTATTGCCCAGAAAATAATCTTTGAATTGATTCATCCCGGCATTGGTAAAAAGTAGGGTAGGATCATTTTTTACCACAATGGGGGCAGATGGAACGATTTTATGCTGTTTTGAGGCAAAAAAATCTAAAAATTGCTGGCGAATTTCGGCACTCGTCATTATCTATGGGTTTTATACGCCCATTTAGGGCTTAGAAACTATATTTGTTGTTTGTAGAATGAGCGCAAAGGTAATGATTTAAGCGGCTTTTGGCTGC
>JBDKJW010000278.1:0-2846 GCA_039796395.1 Bacteroidota bacterium | reverse complement strand
AATAGAATAATAAGTTACTCAATGGGTATGGTTGCTGGTTTTTGGTTTGTAGAAAGGATTTTTATTTTTTTTCAATAAAATATTAACTTATTTTGTAATAATGAAACTAACTAATATGAGAAAAAATATCCCTTTACTAATATTTCTTTTTATTAGTGCCACTTTGCAAGCACAAGGTGATGGCCCGCGGTCTTTTTTGTTACTACCTAAGGGTGTTACTGGATTAAGTAGTAAATGGCTGCAGTTAAATCAAAATTTAATTCCAGCAGGTACAGCATTGATTCCTGGTGCAGATATTAAAGTGAATGTTTTTCCCAATACGCTGTTCCATACATTCTCCATAAAAAATCATTTTGCACAAGTATATTTTATGATTAATCCTGGTAACGCAACTGCGAGTACCAAAATTGGTCCGCCAATTGGCCCCATTCCAACGAATAAAATAAGTAATAATGGGTTAGCAGATGGATTGATAGGATTTAGGATTGGGATTCAGGGTGCACCTGCAGTATCAGTTAAGGAATTTGCAAAAGCACCTAGTCAGGTTTCAGTTTTTGCAGACTTCCGGTATTGGTATTCGGGTTCATATGATGCAGGCAATCTTTTGAATATGGGAACGAATAGATCTATTTTTCAGTTTGGGCTCCCATTTGCCATTCCTTTACACAAAGGAGAGCAGCATGCAACTTGGCTAGAAATTGCCCCAGCATTACTCTTATTTACGGCTAATAATGATCCTTCAAGAGCTTCTTTTGCCAAGCAAGTTACACAAAAGCCACTTTTTACTTTAGAAAATCATTTGTCGCATAATTTTACCTCTAAGTTTTGGGGATCCTTGGATCTGAGAATTCAGCAAGGAGGTAGAACTCAAGTAGATGGGAAAAATGAGGATAATAATATTAGCGTAATTGCTGGCGGGTTAACAGTTGGATATCAACTCATTGCGCCAATTGGTATAACGGCTAGTTATGGAGGTGTTGTAGTAAGCGACCAGGCCAAAGGAAAAATGATTAGATTAGGGGTAGTTTTTGCTTATGCCAATTTGAAAAAATAAAAACTTAATTACCTATCTTTAAACGGGTTGTTTTACCATTAATATTTACAATAATAGTTTATGATAAACAGAATGCAAAATCGTACTTTTTTTAAGTATGTATTATTATTTCCTGCCCTGCTTATGATTTTACCACCACAGGTATATTCTTTTCAGGCAAGGCCACATCAACATGTTCCCGCCAAAAAAAATGTTCCGCAAAAAAAAGTTAGTTCTTCTACCAGAAATACTAACACTCCTAAAAAAGCGGTTACTAATTCAAATAATAAAGTAAATATCGACAATAGTAAAAAGAACGTAAATATTAATGTTGATAATAGTAAAGACATCAAAATAAACAATAGAAATACAGTTGTTCAACGAAACAACTACCGCCCTTATTCAAGACCTCCTTATGCATATGGAGGAAGAAGATATTATTGTTACCATCCCTATCATTATCACCCCTATCGACCATTTTATTGGGGTCCGGTTTGGCATCCTTGGGGTTTCTTTATTACAACACTTGCTGTTACTGCTATTGTAATTAGTGTTAATAATCAACAGTATCACTATGATCAAGGGGTTTATTATGTACAAAGCGGAACCGGCTATACTGTAGTTCAGGCTCCAGTTGGGGCAACCATTACAACATTACCTACGGGTAGCCAAACTGTTGTTGTAAATGAAACTACTAATAATTATTATTACGGCGGAAGCTATTACGAAAAATCTGAAAAGGGGTATACTGTTGTAGCACCAACTGCAGGCACAATTGTGGAGAGTTTGCCAGAAGGTGGCGAAGAAGTTAAAATTGGGGATCAAACCTATGTTAAGTTAGGAGAAACCTATTATCAGCCCACGATTAAAGATGGCAAAAATGTTTATGAAGTAGTTCTTATTGAGGAAGATGAAAAAAAATAATGGTATGAAAAAATACATTTTTCTGTTTTTCCCGAGTTTAATATTTTGTCTTTCAACGCTAGCACAAAAACATAGCAAGCCTAGTGCAGGTACTACAGGAGATTGGAAATATTTGGGTACTGTTCATGCAAGGCACACGACCGATCATGATGCTTTCATAATCAGAGGGCCGTATGATTATTTTCGAAAATTGAAGTTTAAAGTAACAGATGCACCATTGAATATTAAGCGGATGATTGTTCGATATGATGATGGCGGATTACCCGAAAATATTGATATTCGCCATAATATTCCTAAAGGCGGAGAAAGTAGAATAATTGATTTAGCAGGAAGAAAAAGAAAATTAAAACAAGTCGATTTTTGGTACGAAACAATAGGTATGCTTAATGGGAAAGCAGATTTAAGTTTATTTGGAATTAAATAGCTTATACAGCTACTTTAACCACAATTTTAAATATTTCAGTTGAAGGATCTCCGATCATCGGTGCATGTACATCATTGGGGAAATAAATAGCAAACTCTTGCGCTTTAAGCGTAAAGTATTGATCAGGTGCATCATTAAAAAAGAGCACATCTTTTTCTGGATTATAAGGTGCCTGTGGAGATATACAAGTACTTCTTTCCCGATAGCCTACCCCTTCCTCCCCTGCTATCACATACTGTATATCAATATTTTGTTCATGACACTCAAAAGCAGCAATGGAGATTTCTTTCCCTACTAGATGATCTTTTATAATAATAGCTCTTACACCATCGGCAACTTTTACTTCCCCAGGAACTAATGAATTTGTATCAACGGTACTAAGAAAACTAAATGCGGTGGCAAATAATGGATGTAAATCCACATAGTTTTTTGCTTCGGAAATGGGTGCTTTATGCATATTATTTT
>JBDKJW010000277.1:0-2847 GCA_039796395.1 Bacteroidota bacterium | reverse complement strand
TGTAATAAATAGGTTTTTAACTTGATAATCAACCATTAATCTAGCTGTTGCCATTGTACTTCTTAACCCGATTGATAAGGGTAAAAAATCGGCTACATAGTTAGATGCTGGTGTAGAAATACCACCCAAGGTATAGAGTGAGAATGTGCCTTTTCCTATTTCTTTTTCAATAGGCATCCACTTTACCATCAACGAAAAATCTTGTAAGCCTTTTTGTCCATCTAGTGTACCAGCCGAAGCTTTAGTAGTTATATAGGGTAATGAAAAAAGGATATTCAAATTATCTTTTAATCCATAGTTACCCATGATACCAACCATTTGGGTGCTAACAGTACCTATGTTTTGGTTATTTCTGCGAAGGGTACCTTCCCAGTAATAATCCCATTTGCTGTTGGTGTACATGAGGCCACCACAAAAATTATTTTTACTCATCATAATCGCGTCTACATCTGTTTGTGCATTGGATTGTATGATGATAAAACTCATTGAAAGACATAGTAATGCCTTTAAGCAGTATTGTTTCATTGTTATTTATATTATTTCTTCATTTTCAAACGATCCACGATCAGTGTTCCCACTTTTCGTCCGATTTCCGTACTCACAACGCATGAGTTATGAAAATGTAAGCCGCCATAAAACCTGGCCCAGTTGTTTTCTTCGGCTGCATGCCTAAACGAGCGGAAGGAGCGATTAGGAATACCAAATTCAATTTCTGTAGAATCGGTATAACTAAAATTATCTCCAAAAACACTGGTAAGTGCTTCTGCAGCGGCGGAAGAAATGGTTGAATGTCCGCATGTATATTCTGGAAAGGCCGGTGTTTGTAAATAAGGCCTCCAATTTATATCGATATACTTGTTGATCACTGTTTCTGGGCGGGCTGTATTGTACTTATACTTTACATACCAGCATTGAATAAAACCATCGAACAAGGCAATAGCTGTTTTTGCTACTGCATATACGGTGGTATTGTAATCGGCTTTAGCTTGCTCGGCAGCAATTCCTACTACACTCATCCAATGACCTGGCGGTGAGAATTTTTTGCTGCCATACATTACATGTCCGGTTACATTCATTTTAAAAGGGTTATCATCCCAAAATTCCGCCATATGGCGTTGATCTGGGGTAAGGCTATCAACTGCATTTTTAATTGCAGTAACTTCTTCATAATATTTACTATGTTTATCGGCAATATTGAAACTGGGTGGTGGTACGGGTTGAAAAATACCCGCACTATCAATTACCATAGGTCGTATTTCTTTCCAATGAGGCTCGGCAGCTGAAGCATACAATGGTGGTGTTGGTACCCATCTACCGGGCACATCCATCACCGTATATCTTTCTGCTGTTCGCGTTTGTAAATAATTATCCTTTTTACTCCAGCGGATAATTTGCATACTAATGGTATCTGCAAATGCAACACTATTCTTTTCCACTTTAGAAGGCAATCCTTTATCTCTTGCTACTTGCAGTATACTGTCTTTGTACAGCTTCATACTGCCCTCGGGAAAAGTAACTGCCTCCCCTACTTTAATATATGCTAGTAAAGCGGCTAATTCAATATCTGTATCTCCAGTAACGGGTAAGCTATTGATTTTTTTTAAACCGTTTAACTGTTCACCTAAAGAATGATACTGTGCTGGAAAGCCTGCTGCCACTACTTCGTAGGCTGCAATGGCTGCATAGGCATAATTGCGCGAAGCCACCATGGGTGGAAAATTATTACCCATTACTACCGTATTCAATTCATGCACTGTTGTGCTAAATAATGCCGGGTTATGTAGATAATTTTTATATTCATTGCTGTTTTTGCAGGAAGAAATGCCTACAACTAAAACAGCTCCCAAAAGGAACTTTTTCATGTAATACCAAAAGATAGTAAATAAATAATAGCATGCTTAATGTACCAGCATTAAGCTTGTGGGGGGCGCTCTAACAAACTGCGGTGATCCTCCCCTTTTAACGCATAGTTTGTAACATGCCAAATATTCTCCAACGCATCACACCTAAACTGCCAAGAAAAAGCATGATCATCGGTGAAATCGGATAGTGATAACTTGGTTATAGATGGGTGAGAATTATTTGTTTTTTTAGCACTGCTATGATCTGCAGTAAAGTCGTTTGCTAAACGGAAAAACTCATCTCGCGCATTGCGAATATTTGTTTTTTCAATGTTTGGCGTATAATACAATTCTAAATAATCTTGGTAAAATCTACGCTTAACATAGTTATAAGTAATACCATTAACCTCGATGCTTCCATTTACTGTTTCGAATTCTTTACTGCTCGTACCATAGGGTAAGCTCATCGGAATTTTTACATACAATAAATTAGCTTCTTCATACTGATTATCATATAGCGCCTCTTGCATGGCTATTTCAGCCCGCTCCTCCAAATAATTGGTAAGCAACCGATAGCCTCCCCATGTAAAGAGGAGTACTGCAAGCATGAATATAGTAATCGTTTTTTTCAACGTCACAAAATAGGGAATTTTATTTAACCACAAAGGTTTTGTTCTCTATTCCTATACCTGTTAGGGTTAATTTTTTCCAATGCTTGGGCAAGGTAGATTTTACTTGTGTGATACCTGTTGGTGTAATGTCTAATCCTCCAAAACCCATCATCACACTTTGCAAAATACCACCAGCCCCGGTAGCAAAATATGGATTTGTTCCCCCCTTTGTTTCTGCAATTACCCTTAATGGCGGATTCAAATTCGGCACATAGGCATCTTGGAAAAAATGAAAGGCTTTCTCCCCATCCCCCAATCGAGCATATAATAAGGCAAAAATGGCTTGCGTCATGGCTGGTGTACCTTCTGTAGGTACACGGGTTTCATAATATGCA
>JBDKJW010000276.1:0-2862 GCA_039796395.1 Bacteroidota bacterium | reverse complement strand
AAAAAACTAAATGGACTTAAATTGGCATTACCATTTTTATCAATTGTACTAGCAAAACATATTGGTCGGGGTGCAATGGCATGTTGCAGCCATGCTTGTTTTTGGGGAATGGAGAGGGAGCTGAAATCAATAGTCATGGTATAAAGATACGAGTTACGAGATACGGGATGCGAGTTGTTAGTACCGTTAAAAAAGTTTTTTCGTTAGGTATAAATACTGTAAACCTTATTTCTTCAATCTTTAAATTTGAAAATGCAAAATGAGGATAAACTCAATAATTTAGAAATTTGGAAAAATGCTATTAATATTGGGGTTGAGATATATCACTTAACCCTAAAAAACCAATCCCTTAACAAAGATTTCTCAATACGTGATCAACTTCGCAGATGCGTTTTATCTATCTCAAATAATATTGCTGAAGGTTTGGAGTATAATAATAACAATGATTTTGTAAGGTTCTTGAGAATTGCGAAAGGGCCATGTGGTGAAACACGAAATTGTATATTTTTTTTATCAAAAATTGGTTATATAACGAATGAAGAAAAAGAGTTCTTCTCCAGTAAATTGATAATGCTTTCTAAGCAAATAGGAAGTTTTAATATCTTATTTGAAAAGTATCAAATCAAATACTAAAAAGACAAACTCTTAACCCGTATCCCGTAACTCGTATCTCGTATCTACTTCTTCTTTGCCAAAATCGAAAAATCATCTTCATCTTGTACAATCTTATTTACTAAGCGCCCCAATCCTTCAATTTCCATTTCAACGACATCACCTGGCTGTAACCATTGTTCGGTGTAATTAGGATCGTTGAGTTTACCAGTGCCATTGAGTTCTAAGAAACAACCCGTACCTACTGTACCACTACCAATTATATCTCCTGGGTGTATGGTTACTCCATATGCACACCGTTCAATGATTTCTGCAAAAGTCCAATCCATATCGGCTACATTTCCATCACTTACTTGTACACCATTCACCCAGCACTTCATCGATAAATTCCAGGCCTTGCCGGTGTGGTTTTCTTTACAGGGTACTTCATATGCAGCTAATTCATCGAGCGTAACTAGGCATGGGCCAATTACCGTAGAAAAATCTTTTCCTTTCGCAGGGCCTAAGTTTAATAACATTTCTTCCATCTGCAACCTGCGTGCACTCATATCATTCATGATCATGAGTCCGCCGATATAATTATCCGCATCTTCTGCTCGAATATTTCTTCCTTGTTTACAAATAACAATTGCAGCTTCTAATTCAAAATCGAGTTTTTCAAAATGATCGGGCATACATACAATATCTCCTGGACCTTGAATACTATTATGATTCGTAAAATAGAAAATCGGATATTGATCAAATTCAGGAATCATTTCTACCTTTCTATTTCTACGTGCCGCAGCTACGTGTTGCCTAAAAGCATAACCATCTCTGCAGGAGGTAGGAAATGGAACAGGTGCTAAAAGTTGTATATTATTTAGATCGATCCCTTTTTCTTTACCTATTCTGCCTTCTACGATAGCGGTATTGGTTTGCTGTGCAATAGGAAACATATCTTCCCAATATTGCAAAAACATATTCATGCTATTGGGTAATTCCGGATTTACTAGATCGCAATCGTATAAAAAATCATCTACTAAAAAAGCCAATTGATCGTGGCCATTATTCAAATAAGAAACAAGTTTCATAAGGCGTATTTGCCCTGCGAAAATAAGTGAATTAACCTGTTATGGGCTTTGTATATTTAGTAAAAATTCACGAATGCGTACGATATTGCTGATAGTGATGCTATTACTAGGGGGAAGGCTCTTTTGCGCTGATAGTAGTTGGATACGTATTAATCAATTAGGTTATAAACCCAGTAAGCCCAAAGTAGCCATTTGGTGCAGTAAAACCAATCAGTCAATCAATCACTTTTCTATCGTTGATGCAAAAACAGGTAAGGAGGTTTGGAAGGGTAGTGCGGGTAAAAACTTTGGTGCTTATGGTCCATTCTCTACTACTTATCGATTAAATTTTTCTGCACTCCTGCGCGAAGGAAAATATTTTATCAAAGCAGCTGGTGTAGTTTCTCCAGTTTTTAGGATTGGTAATGATGTATATACTGGTAGTGCCGATTTTTGTTTGCAGTATATGCGTCAGCAACGAAGTGGCTATAACCCTTTTTTGAAAGATAGTTGTCATACCCATGATGGATACAGCTTGTATGGTGAAGCAGCAGGCATCAAAGACAGTACACATATTGATGCCGTTGGTGGATGGCATGATGCCAGTGATTATTTACAATATGGTACTACAACGGCAAATGCAATTTATCAGTTACTACTTGCTTGTAATCAATTCCCCAGTGTATTTAAAGATAAATTTGATTTTGATGGAACACGCGCCAGTAACGGTTTTCCTGATGTATTAGACGAAGCACACTGGGGGCTAGATTGGCTTATTAAAATGCACCCCCGTGCCGATTGGATGTTTAATCAGTTAGGTGATGATCGCGATCATATGGGTATGCGTATTCCAAAAGAAGATACCTACTATGGTAAAGGTTTTGAAAGATCATTGTATTTTATAAATGGTACGCCACAGCAACGGGGTAATTTTTTGAATAATACAACAGGAACAAGTTCTACAGCAGCTAAGTATAGTGCAGCTTTTGCATTGGGTGAAGTAGTTGCAGCAAAATATACCATAGCTACTCAAATGTATTTGAAGGATAATATTTATAAACTAAAAGCAAATACGGCGCTGGATTTTGCTTATCGTAAGCTTGGTGTTACCCAAACAGCATCTGTACGTTCACCCTATATATATGCGGAAGATAATTGGGTAGATGATATGGAATTGATGCACGCAAATAGCAGCCTGCCC
>JBDKJW010000275.1:0-2887 GCA_039796395.1 Bacteroidota bacterium | reverse complement strand
CTCCCTGGCTAATTGTTTAGCTAATGTGCTTTTGCCACAAGAAGAAAAACCATCTAACGTAATAATAATCTTGGCCATAATTGGCAAATATAAAAAAAGCCCCCGACAGTATTGTCAGGGGCTACATATAAATACTTCGTTTATGAAGGGAGAACCACTGTATCAACAACATGTATTACACCATTGCTTTGGTAAACATTCGCAATTGTAACCATACTCATGCCACCTTTTTCATCAGTTAAAATTAACTTATCACCTTTCATACTCGCTTTTAAAGTACCACCTGAAACTGTTTTTAAAGTAGCCGTACCATTCCCTTCTTTAATAAGTTTTGCAATTGTTTTTGCATCAAATTTTCCAGCGACTACATGGTATGTAAGTATCTTAGTTAAGGTAGCTTTATTTTCGGGCTTAACTAATGTTTCAACTGTACCTTTTGGTAATTTGTTAAATGCACTATTGGTAGGTGCGAATACAGTAAACGGACCAGTACCTTGGAGGGTTTCTACTAATCCAGCAGCTTTTACAGCAGCAACTAATGTAGTATGATCAGCGGAGTTTACTGCATTCTCTACAATGTTTTTTGAAGGATACATGGCAGCACCACCAACTTCTACTGTTTTTTCCATCTTTTGTGCAAATACACTGTTCAGGGCAAAAGCCGATAAGAACATAAATGTTAGCATTTTCATAACCTGTTTTTTTGTTTTTATTTTTTGTGTGTGACAGATTATATACGCAACATGAAAGAAGCTGGATTTAAAAAATTGAAAAAATATCAATGGCTATTGACTATTGACCATTGACCATTGACTGAAACAGGTTAGGATAATCCGAAATAATTCCATGAACACCCATTTCTTTCAATCGCAGCATGGTGGGTAAATCATTTACCGTCCAAGGAATAACACGAATACCTTTGGCCTTGCATTGTATTAATAGTTCTGTAGTAACTAAGGAATAATGCGGGCTATACATAGTAGGAGAAAAACCTAGCTGCTTAATTTGTTCTTCAACAGAACGCTTATCAAAATCTTCAATTAACAATGCTGTATGTATTGCAGGATAATGTTTATGCATATATTGTAAAGTACGTGGGTCAAAAGATTGAATAGTTGTTCTATTACCAATTTTCTTAGCGTTTACTACTTGCATAATCAACTCAACAAATTCTGCTGGTAAAGGATGATATGTATTATCTGTTTTTTCCTCAGATTTAGTTTCAATATTATAATGGGGCAAGATTTTTTTATTTTCAACTGCATAAACTTCAGCTGCATCAATCATATCAGCTAATAGTGGCTTATATACGGCCATCTTTTGCTGGAGGGGAAACCTAGGATGAGGCTTCAACCCAACATCAAATGTTTTCACCCTTACATAATCCATTTGATAAATATTCAACAATTGCTCTTCCGTTTCTTTTACAATTTCGCCATTTGGCTTAGTAGCTATTTCATGATTAAATATTGGCTCGTGACTAAGTATGGGTTGCTTATCTTTTGTTATTACCACATCCGTTTCTAAAGTAGTAACGCCAAGTTCCAATGCTTTTAACATGGCTGGTATTGTATTTTCTGGCATCAGCCCCCTGCAACCCCTATGTCCTTGATAATCGAAAGCAGGATAATTATTATTTGTACGCACAAGTATAGATTTACAAGCCAGCAAGCAAACAACGCTAAAAAAAAGTAGTAGGCGCATAGTACTTTCTAATTAAAATATCAACAACTTAAGCTACTACTTCAATCAATTTAGTATGGGGCATATTTGCATTTCTTAAGGCAATATTTCTTACGGCTTTAGCTGTAAAATCTCTAAATGCTTGTTTCGTAGTATTTTCAGCAGCTATCATGGCTGGTTTACCTTCATCTCCCCCCTCTCTAATGCTTTGTACCAATGGCACTTGTCCTAAAAAAGGTAAGTCATATTCTTCCGCTAAATTTTTGCCGCCTTCTTTTCCAAACAAATAATATTTATTTTCAGGAAGCTCAGCAGGGGTAAAAAAAGCCATGTTTTCAACTAACCCAATAATAGGCACATTAATCTGTGCTTGACCAAACATAGCTATCCCTTTTTTGGCATCTGCCAATGCTACTTTTTGAGGTGTAGTAACAATTACAACCCCTGTAACGGGTACTGTTTGCATTAAAGTAAGGTGAATATCGCCGGTACCTGGGGGCATATCAATCACTAAATAATCCAACTCGCCCCAGTCAAAATCCGTGAAGAATTGAGAAATGGATTTGTGCAGAATGGGGCCACGCCAAATGAGGGCTTGATCTGGCTTCACCAAAAAGCTGATAGACATTACTTTAACGCCATGATTCTGTGGGAGAATGGCTTTGCCGTTTTCGTTCATTTCACGAATGCTAGCGTTTTGCAAACCCATCATAATCGGTACGTTGGGGCCGTAAATGTCGGCATCTAAAATCCCGACGGTAGCACCGAGTTTTGCCATGGCACAGGCAATATTCACAGCCACGGTTGATTTACCAACCCCACCCTTACCAGAAGAAACGGCAATAATGTTCTTCACACCAGGAATTCCTTGTTTTTGGGGCAGGCGTGGGGTGAGGGTTTTACCAGAAATGTTAATGGTGGCTTCAGTAGCCTCGGTCAGGGCCAACACGGCCTCTCTGGCGTCGTTTTTGATTTTATCTTTCAAGGGACAGGCCTTGGTGGTAAGAATAATATCCAGGCACACATGGGTACCTTCAATCACAATGTTGTCTACCATGCCGAGTTCGGTGAGGCTTTTATGAAGCTCAGGGTCGTTCACGGTTTTTAGGGCGTTTAGAATATCGGTAGAGGTCAGAGCCATCATCATACGTGGGATGCTTTCTATAGTAGAGAGAGAGAGTCGACAAAGAAAAGAATGTTGAAA
>JBDKJW010000274.1:0-3124 GCA_039796395.1 Bacteroidota bacterium | reverse complement strand
TGTGCTATATGTATTTGTAGTAAACAATCAATATTCCGATCGCATTTAATCGCTTGCTTATTAATTTCTTTCAATAAACTCAAACTGTCTACGCCATGTATTAAATGCACAAAGGAGGCAATATATTTAACCTTATTTGATTGTAAGTGACCAATAAAATGCCAACGAATATCGCTCGGTAGCTGAGCTTGTTTTTCTACCAATTCTTGTACATAATTTTCACCAAAATCTCTTTGTCCCAACGCATACAGCGCTTCAATATCGGCCACTGGCTTGGTTTTGCTCACAGCAATTAATTGTGTATTGGAATTTGCAAAACCACTTTTTATATCTTCGTATACCTGTATATTAATTGACACAATTATATTTTTATTGTAATATATTTTCTAATACTAACATATGATTATATGCCGGACAATAATACCTAAATTCTCCAATTTTGGCATTACCCAATATTTTTTTCACCTTATCGGGATACATAGAAGCCATATTCGCGATAAAGAAACTAAAATCTTCCGACTCAATCAGCGACTCCATATTTTTTTCATTTGTATGAATACGCATGGAATAATCAATCCCCCAGCGTTTTAAAGCTGTTTGTAACAATACCTTTTCCATAAAAGGAATATCTCTTTGTAAATACGATTTTGCCTGATCTATAAGTACCAACTTATGCTTCTCAAGTACCTCAATTGGTTTTACTTGCATTAATCTGGAGAAGTGATATAATACTATTGGTGTTGAAGCATAATGTGGTGAAATATAAGCAGGCGCATCAATATGCTTTTTATCACTTATTACTTTATCTATAAGTAATAAACTTGCAGAATCCGCTGCTGTCCATTTCAAATTATATCGCTGTATAAAAAATAAAATATTTGAGAGTACAGATACATCAAAATCAACCGGCATTTTTTCGCCAAACCAAGTTGAATATGCCCCTATATCTCTATAAGCCGGGAATGTATTATTAATTTTCTTTTGCGGATTATTAGTATACCCTTGCATCAATGTATGAATAGCAGCTGCCGTTGATTTATTAGCATCCATAGCCAATAGAATAATCACTGTGTCATCTAAATCGTCAGGTAAGGATTGCGACTTATTAAACCAATTTAACCATCCACTATTAGGAAAAATTTGCGCCGTATCTGTTGGCCAAAAATTATAGGTATTTCTTCCCTTCTTATTTTTAAATTTATCAAATACGGGTAGCGCTCGCTGAATAATACTATCTGCAATTTGTTGCTGCCATACAGTAAGTTTCGGTTGAATATCGCGAAGTGTAAATACAATTAAGCCTGTATAAAAACCATTGATATCAGCTTTTTGAAAATCCTTGTTATACTGGTAGGTGCGGTAAGAGGCGAAACTCCCTTTCGGAAAAACAGATGCTTCATTTACCTGTAATGCTTTAACACGTTGCAACAAATTTAGTGTAAGTGTAGTATCCGTTGCTTTAGCTATAATAGACAAGCACAAGATAAACACTGTTACACATAATCGCATGTATGCAAGTTACTTTAAAATACTTCTACTAATAACTATGCGCTGCACTTCACTAGTTCCCTCATATATCTGTGTTATTTTCGCATCACGCATCAATCGTTCTACATGATATTCTTTTACAAAACCATATCCTCCATGTATCTGAACAGCCTCGGTGGTGGTCCACATAGCGGTTTCACTTGCAAATACTTTAGCCATAGATGAACTCAAAGTATAGTCGATCCCATTATCTTTTTCCCATGCCGCTTTTAAACATAATAAACGAGCCGATTCAATTTTAGTAGCCATATCAGCCAGTTTAAATTGAATGGCTTGGTGATGCATAATTTCTTTCCCGAATGCTTTCCGTTGTTTGCTATAAGCTAGGGCTAATTCATATGCCCCACTTGCAATACCTAATGCCTGAGAAGCAATACCAATACGGCCACCGGCCAATGTTTTCATGGCAAATTTAAATCCAAAACCATCTTCTCCAATCCTATTTTCTTTAGGCACTTTTACATCGGTTAATAAAATGGTATGTGTATCACTTCCTCGAATGCCTAGTTTGTTTTCTTTTGCTGCTACGGTAACGCCGGGCCAATTCTTCTCAACAATAAATGCATTAATACCTTTACTACCTTTAGCGGGATCTGTTTGGGCAATTACCAAATATACAGAAGCAGATGATCCATTGGTGATCCAATTCTTGGTTCCATTCAACAAATAATAGTCGCCCATATCTTCTGCCGTTGTACGCTGACTAGTAGCATCGCTACCCGCTTCGGGCTCGCTTAATAAAAATGCACCAATATATAATTCACCCTCTTTTCTACCTTGTGCCAATGGGGTTAAATATTTTTTCTTTTGTTCTTCATTACCAAAAGCTTCTAATCCCCAACATACCAAGCTATTATTTACACTCATAGATACACTGGTACTGGCATCTATCTTAGAAATTTCCTCCATCGCCAATACATAACTAATTGTATCCATTCCTGCACCACCGTAATCCTGGCTAACCATCATACCCATAAAGCCTAGCTCAGCTAGTTTCATTACTTGTTCTTTCGGAAAACGTTGTAATTCATCTCTCTCAATTACACCAGGCAAACACTCATTCTTGGCAAAATCACGGGCTGCTGCCTGAATCATCAAATGTTCTTCACTCAACTGAAAATGCATAAGGCTAAATTTTGAACTGCAAAAATAAGCTAACAGATGTTAGCGTACACAAAAAATAATTGATTAATTTTCGTATAAAGAAACAAATAAGTCGTATCAACAACAGGCCAAGCAATATGCTGCTTTGCTCAAAAAACAGCCGCTAGATTCAAGTATAACGGATTCAATTAAACTGTCGCCTTATTTTGTAGGTACTACAAATTTCAATATGCGCAAGCCCAGTTATGTTATTATCCACCATACGGCACAGCATTCAACCGATGAAACGCTCAAAACCTTTACTTTACCCAGAACTCAAGTAAGCGCACATTATGTAATTGGAAAAGATGGAGTTGTTTATCAAATGTTGAATGATTATTTACGTGCTTGGCATGCGGGTAATAGCCGTTGGGGAAATCAGTTGGATATGAACTCCGCATCTATTGGTATTGAATTGGATAATGATGGGTAT
>JBDKJW010000273.1:0-2941 GCA_039796395.1 Bacteroidota bacterium | reverse complement strand
AATCTGGAATCTGAAAGGCTTCGACTCCGCCGCGGCGGACAGCCTGACAAGCAAGATGATGTCACCCTGAGCTTGTCGAAGGGTACATCATACATCCCTCAAGTAACAGTAGCCACAAAAAAACTCGGAAACACGATAGAAATACGCGTTACCGACAACGGCACGGGCATCCCACAGCATATCAAAGAAAAAATCTTTCAACCCTTCTTCACCACAAAGCCCACTGGACAAGGAACAGGATTAGGCTTGAGCCTGGCTTATGATATAGTTACGAAAGTGCATAGTGGAAAGTTAGAAGTGGATAGTGAAGAGGGAAAGGGCACTACATTTATCGTTACAATACCGAATACATAAATAAATATGAGAGTAGCAATCACTTTATTCATCTTATTGTTTTGTCGTTCAATTAGCATAGACGCTCAAAATTATTTCGACCATTATAAGGTTACAAAATATGATACAAAAAATGGAATGCCTACCGATTTTGTATTAAACACTTATCAAAGCAAAGATGGATTTATTTGGATGAATACCTATAATGGCTATTTGCGATTTGATGGTAAGGAATTCAAGAACTTTAATTCAAATAATACACCATTACTTAAAACAGATAATAATACTAGTTTATTTACTGAATCTGCCGACAGTACTTTATGGTTACCCACCGGATCTGGTTTGCTTAGTTATAAAAATGGAATTTTTAAACGCTATTTATCCGAGCTCGCTAATATTTTTCTTTTGGATAAAACAATAAAAGGAGAGCTAGTTCTATCATATACCGCAGCTAATAAAAAACGCGGATTATTAGCATTTAATACACAAACACATCAATATAAAAATATACCACCAATTGAAGATACTTATCGTAAGATGACGTCTAAAAATGGAACTCCTCAAAAAACTGAAATTGATAATTGGGGTACAAGAAATGGTAAACTAATTCATAAATCGGATAATAAAATATGGAAAGTAATCGCAGAAAAAGAGGGCATTCTCTCTAACATGCTTTTTAGCGAAGACGATATTTTTGTAGATAGTAAAAAAAGAGTATGGCTAAATTCTGGGTATGGCATTTTCTTATGGGATGGTAGCCGTTTTAATCCTTTCCTTGGTATGGAAAAAGTGGTGATAGTAGGCGCAAACCCAAGTTTCGGTTATATGGCGGAAGATAATAAACAAGGTATTTGGGCATCGATGAATAATACACTTGCTTATTTGCCTAATAATGAAGAAAAGTTTCGCATATTTCCAAAAGAACTATTAAATATTCAAACCCTTCACAATATTAGTATCGACAGAGAACAAAATATTTGGGTAGCAACTGACAGAGGCCTAATAAAAATTTCAAAAACCAAAGTAATTAATTATGCAGAACCGGAAGGCATCAAAAGAAATAGAGTATCGAGTGTAAGCGAAGTATCCAAAAATAAGTTTTTGATTACCACTCCTACCGAGCAATTATTTTGGCTAGAAAATAAAGTAATCAAACCATTCACACCCAAAAATGTACGCTTATTCAATGAAACTATTAATTATATAGCCAATAAAGTAGATAGCAAAGGTAATATTTGGCTAGGGCATCAAAGAGGTATTATTCTGTATAATCAAACTAAAGAAATTAATATTCCCACCCCTAATCAAGTTAGATATATTGAAGAAGGGATAGATGGCAAATTATATGTTGCCGTTTCTTTTACTGGTATTGGTATTATAGAGGGAGAATCAACTTTAAAAATGCTGTCTATACCAAATACAGATTTTAAAACCGCCTACTTTAGTTCAATACATCAGTTAAAAGACAGTTCACTATTAGTTACAACCTATAGAACTGGTGCCATGATCATTGATAAAAATCGTGCTATTAAACAATTAGATTTATTTAGCGGGGTAGATGGCATTGCTATTTTTAATGCAGTTCAAATTGCCAATGGAGATATTTGGTTTGCTACTGCAAGGGGATTGGTAAAATGGTCAAACGGGAAATCAACAATAGTTGGTGCAGCATCTGGATTAACAGACCCTGCCATTTTCGGAATTTTAATAGACAAAAGAGGGGAATGGTGGCTGCCTTCCAATAAAGGCGTTTTTCATGCCCCATTTACCGAAATTGAAGCATATACAAATAGTATAAATACAACTATAAACTGGAAATTAATAAATGAAGCCGACGGCATGAACAATAGTCAATGTGTGGGTGCCAGACATTCGATTGTTGCCCGCGATGGCAAATTATATGTAGTAGGTATTGGTGGATTGGTAGAGATTAACCCAGATAGTTTATCCATTAACACAATTCTACCTTTAGTAGCTGTTACTCAATTAAGCGTTGATGATTCATTGTTTTTTGCTAAGCAATCGAATATCATTTCGCCGGGTAGCCATCGATACATTTTTGACTATAGTGCTTTAAGTTTTATTGCACCAGATAAAAATAAAATTTATTTTAGATTGATTGGCCAAGATAAAGACTGGATACGTTCAACGGGTGATAATAGAGCAATATATACAAACCTTGAACCCGGCAAATATCGTTTTGAAGTTAAAGCAGCCAATAATGATGGGGTTTGGTGTGCTTCACCCTTCGTACTTGAGTTTACTGTTGAGGCATTTTTTTATCAGACTATTTGGTTCAAAATTTTCTGTGCATTATTATCCATTGCTGCCATTATTTTAGTTATTCAGTGGAAAACAAAAGCTGAGAGGAATAAAAATATATGGTTAGAAAAACAAGTAAATCAGCGTACCCAAGAGCTACAAAAAAGTCTTACTAATTTAAAATCCACCCAATCGCAATTAGTACAATCTGAGAAGATGGCAAGCTTGGGCGAGCTTACAGCGGGTATTGCGCATGAGATACAGAACCCGTTGAATTTTGTGAATAATTTCTCTGAAGTAAGTCGCGAATTAATAGAAGAGCTGAAGCAAGAAAGGAGTAAGCCAG
>JBDKJW010000272.1:0-2953 GCA_039796395.1 Bacteroidota bacterium | reverse complement strand
TTCTCTTGCAAATTCAAGTAAGTGCATTAAAGGCAAAGGGTCAGCAGCTTACCAAGGAAGAAGAAGACGCCATGTTGCAAACCATTACAGACAAATACAATAGGCAAACCACACCTTATTATGCAGCAGCTCGTTTGTGGTTAGATGCTATTATTGATCCTGTTGATACTCGGACATGGATAAGTATGGGCATCGAGGCAGCCAACCATGCACCCCTTACCCAGCCTTACAATGTGGGTGTAATCCAAACCTAGCGACTTTACTTACGCAACAAGGTCTTGAAGGCTATCATTGCCCAAATACCCTCTAAGATAATAAATGGCCAGTAGTAGAGTAGGATGGAAGCATAGCATGCTAGCAAAGCGCCAATGGCATTTAGTAATAAGTAAACATTTGATTTGGCACTTACCTTGCCAATGCTAAGTAACCAAAATGCAAGCAAAATTAAACTCACACCAATGGTGCCATAATAATCTGTTGTTTGCATGGTGAATTATCGCATCAAATACATTTTTCCCCAGCCGTCATTAAAAAATTTATCAGCTTCGGTTTCGCGTTTTTCTATTGATTCACCATTGATCTTGCTGATCACTCTGTATAGATAAACACCATTGGCTAGTTGATCGCCAAATTGATCTTTGCCATCCCAGGCATAATCAGTGATGTTTCTGCCTATGTGAATTTCACCCAATTCAGTTTGAGTAATTTCCTTTACCACTCTACCTGCTACGGTTAATATTTGAATTTTAAAATAATCAGGAACAGTATTGCCAGTAAGCGTAAATACAAATTTTGTAGATGTGCTAAAAGGATTTGGATAATTGAGCACCTCAGTAATGGTTGATTTATTAACCACTTCAAATGTGATTTTATAATTAAATTTACCCGATTCGTTCCTGCTTTTATCGGTGGCTTCCACTTCAAGTTGGTAGCGACCATCTGCTAGCAGCTCGGGATTGAATTCAATCCTACATGAATTTTTGGGAAGCACAGCAGGGGTAAATCGCATGGTTGTACCATATTGCAATTGACTAAAACTCAGCAATTGATTGGTGTTGCTTCCAGGTGTTTTTAAGTACACTCTAAAATTGCTTGTATCATTCAGCGCTAAAAATTTATTTTCATCGTGAAGTTGAATGTTAATGTTAGGTTTGCCACTTACTATATCGCCATCCAGTATGTGCACACCGTCAAATGTTACATCCAATATGGGGTTTACATCATCGCGCATAACATTAAATTTAACTTCGGCTATGTTGTTAAAATGGTATTGTTCTAATTGGTGTGCATTGCCAAATGGATTGGCTTCCACCCATAGGCTATTGATACCGGCACTTCCATACGTGTCGTCCCATACAGCGAAAGCCTCTACAAATTGGTTGGTTCTTAAACTATCAGTTTTATACTCTTTGATGTTGTGGCGCTGGCCGTTGCTATCATATACATAAAAAAGCATGTTTAAACTATCCATTGCCAAATCGCCTGCATTATCCACTGCTATTTTAATTTTCACAGTATCGCCTTCATTGAGTGGGTTGTTGTAAAAAACATAGCTTCTGTTTGCATTCAAAGCAGCTTCAGGCACATCTTGGTAGTAAATCTGCCATCGTTGCATTTGAGGAGGGGTGCGCAGGGAATCATCTTGTTGGTAAGCTTCAATTTTAATATAAGGGTATAAATTTGCATCTATCCAACTGAGTGTGGTGTCATATACGGGCACTTGAATGCCATAGCGCAGGGTGTCCCAATTATTAGTATTGGCATTGAGGCCATAAATGCTTAGCGTTATAGAATCTCTTAACGCAATATTTTCTTTTGGGGTTTGCAGCCAATGCAAACTTTGCCATTGAGTACTTGGTCCTATGGTATTGGATACTTGCGACCCTTTATTCCATACCCCTTCCAGCAATGTGCTTAGTGTAATTCTTTGATTGCTGGTAGTGCCAAAGCTATGTGTTTCGCTATTGATATTTCCTTTTTGCATGTAGAATATGAAAGGAGTGGTGTCAAATACCAAGTTAATATCACTAAATCCAATATTGATCATTGCATTTTGAAAGTCAGGATAGTTAGAGTAGAAGGCCGGAAACCAGCTATACACGATCACGTGATTTCCATTTGGTATGGCATTGAGCATGTTTTGGAAGGCGGTCATCTCACTTGGTTGGTTGTATCTGAAAAAGAAAAAGTTCTCATACCTACTTCTGCAGTTTCCAGTACCCACAGGATTTTCAACGCTGCAATCGCCACTGGTAAAAGTATTCAGCTGTCCAAAATTATTATTACAATTATTCCAAGGCTTTAGGGTTACGGAATCAATTACAGCTACTACCACATAGGGAGTCACACCGCATCCATTATAATCTGCAGGCTGGGCATTCAGCGTGTAGCCAGTTTCATTATATTCATTGGGCAATGCTGGGCTACCCCAATTGGTCACGTCCAAAAACTTTTTATTTACCACAAAATCAAATTCTTCGTGCACCGAGTCTTGAACTATATTTTTAAATTCATTTTCCTTAAATTGATAAAAATCTGCTTGCGACCATCCTCTTTTACCCGGAATAAACTGGAAACTACTTTGATTCATACGGTAGGTTACAGAGTCATATTGAAGGGAGTCGTCCCACACACGCCAATAATACACACTGCTATCAACTAGCGATAGGGGTGGAGTCCAACTGACCAACCCACCTGAAGTAGTTACACTTCCAAAATAATAAGTAGAGGCACTATCCATCGGTTCTTTTGAAAGGTCCACATTGCTAATGTCAAAGTTATAAGTACGCTGTGTAGCAAAAGGATTGGCAGTGCTTGCCCTTAGTGTTACGGTGCTATAGGGATATATGGCATATTTATAGGGATAAACAGGGATGATATCACTTGATTTCACAAATAATGCGGCTACAGTTTTATTATTAATAAATTCATCTGATTGTTCAGCAATGGTATT
>JBDKJW010000271.1:0-2962 GCA_039796395.1 Bacteroidota bacterium | reverse complement strand
AGATAAAGCAACCTCGGTTAAACTATCTACATATTTCTTAGGAAAATTTTGGGCGCTAGAAATCAAAGTCAAAAAAATAAGCCCTATAAAAATGCATTGTTTCATGAAGTCGTTATTATCTATACCGAATAGTTAAAACCCCCACTTCCGCATCTGCTCCAAATCTTGCTTCACACAATCCAGCGGCGCCATACCTTGATAAGATTCTTGCTCAATGATGAAATGAATAGTGCCTCCTGTTTTCTTCCCTTCATCAATAATCTCTTTTACTTTTTGTACACCCTTTCCAAGCACAGTACTTTCATAGTGGTTGGTAGTAGTGTTTTTTATTTCATCTTTCACATGCATACTCACAAACCTTCCCGGATTATTTTTTACTATTGCCCATGCATCTACACCCGTTTCATATAAATTACCAATATCTAATTGTTGCACTACTAAATTCGGATCAGTATTATGTAAGATGATATCATACACTGTTTCATTACCTAACTTCTGTGTAAATTCAAAATTGTGATTATGGTAGCCAAAACGCATACCTGCAGCTTTACATAATTTACCCGAGGCATTAAATACTTCCATATATCGCTTCATATCATCAGCAGTTTTACGGAGGCTATCATCTAACCAAGGACTAATAACAAACTCCTGTTTACAAATAGCGGCGTCTTCTACTGTTTGCTTCCAACTATCACTAAAATCTTTTTTTGCAGCATCCCAATGTTGAGGGCCCATTACGGTATGTCCACTCGGCATTTTTAGCCCGATATCTTCCAATATTTTTTTAAACTCAGTTGCTGTATACCCATAAAATTTACGATTTACATAATTGGCGTGCTCCACATTGGTATAACCCATGACCTGCAAGGCTTTCAGCGTTGTAATCGGATCTTTCTTCATATCCTCCCGCACTGAGTAAAGCTGTATACCTGTTATATACTTAGGGGCCATGGCTGCTTTTACTAAACTGGGCGATAAAATAGCACCGGTAGCAGCGAAGGTTGAATTCCTTAAAAAGCTTCTGCGAGATTGCGGCATAATCGTTTTTTGAGATAATCAAATTAAGCTTTTTTATTGAAATTGTATCTTGTGGGCATGAAGACGGCAACCGTTCATGAAATAAAGCAAGAGTTATTAGCTAATAAAGACAGGGCACTAGTAGAGCTCTGCCTACGTTTGGCAAAATTTAAAAAGGAGAATAAAGAATTACTTACTTATTTATTATTTGAAGCACATAATGAAGAGGGCTATATAGCCGAAGTAAAGCAATTAATAACTGATGAATTTGAAAATCTCGATCCTACAACGAATATCTATTTCACCAAAAAATCAATTCGTAAAATCTTAAGAACAGCTGTCAAACATATCCGCTATACGGGTTCTAAAACAGCGGAAGCCGCTATTCTTATTCACTTTTTAACCATACTAAAAGAAAGTAGTATTCCTTATCAGCGCAGTAATACACTGGTGAATATGTATGCTTTACAGTTAAAGAAAATTAAAGCTGCTTTAGCGGGTATGCATGAAGATTTGCAGTATGATTTTAAACCGACAATGGAGGAATTATAGCTATTATGACGTCTCCTGATCAAAATAGAGCTTGTAAAAATGCTTGCCTTTTTGTTGGTCGAAGCCTTTTTCAATTAAATCGCGCCTGCCATGCACGTACACATGAAAGTTTTTATCGAGTTTCAAAATACTTTTGAAGAACTTTTGCTGCTGTTGTACAGCAACTGGGTTAATATCAAAATTATCTTCTATCTGCACCTGTTTTGCCACTTCATATTGTTGCTTGTATTGCGTAAAGCTTTCGATAAGTTCAGGATGATGCAATACTTCTTTGCCAAAGTCTTGTAATTCAAAACTATCATGCGTTTTAAAATATTCCATACTGCGTTGCAACATGCCCGCTTCATCGGCCTTATCAGTTTCGAACTGCTCACTTATTTCATTACTGATAAAAAGTTTACACATACCTAGCGCCTCTTTTGTATGATGATAGCTATTGGCAATAGGTGTTACTTGTAGAAATTGTTTTTTCCAAAAACTGTTTTCCTCTTTTTTTACCCCTGCCTCAAAAACCAAGCACAGCATGCCTTCTGGCATATTGATGGCCATAAATCCTTTCTCTGGTTTTTTGATATCAATACCCTCCTCAATGGCTAGGTTAAGACTATTAGTAGTAGAAGCCACTTTTATATAAGGCTCTTTTTGCGCTGTATGAAAAATACCTATTGCTTCGTACTGATGATCATTAAAAGGAAATTTTTTAAAGCTACTAATGTATATCTCTCCATTTTTAATCAATCCATTTTTACTACACGCGTGTAAATGAGTGGCAATAGCTACACTATTTTCATAAAAGCTATTTGTTTGTGCAAAATGATTTGATAGTAAACCAAATAAAACATTATCTACTTCTTCCAATTGATATTGCTCGGCTTCATTAAAAGGTTTAAGAAAAAAAGATAATAGCACTTGACTTAACCATTCGTCTGAAAGCGTATGTGTTGTTTCAGATAAAAATAAATTACCACCTTGTGCCGCATAGCCTGCGCGGTGTATAGCCAATTCATGCATGTGTACTGAAGAAAAATCGATCGTCATGTATCGAAGATAACCGTGTTCAATCAAATCAACGTTGATAAATTTCCACCATTACACCATTGGGAGCTACAAGCGTCATAGCTTTTACTTTACCTAAAACGGCATCTTCATGTACTATTGGTGCTTGTAGAATCCTGAGTCTTTTTTCTTTGGCTCGCTCCGCTACTTCTTCTATATTTTTTGTCTCAAAACTATACATACCAATACCTCTATTAGGTATTTGCGGGGGTGCATATGTATCTATTTTTTTTCCATCTGCAAAATCCATTAATAATATATGTCCACTTCTTGCTCCCTTAGCATACAAGATACTAAACCGAAAAGGCACACCTGCTTCTATTCCTAGCGCCGAGCC
>JBDKJW010000270.1:0-3330 GCA_039796395.1 Bacteroidota bacterium | reverse complement strand
TTTCTGTTTCATTTATTTTTTCAGACTGAATTCGCCCAGGCGAACCAGATTGAAGATTCAAAACTCAATGTCTGCTTCTTCTTTTTAAAATACCGCCCGATGCTTCGCGGATGGTGCTTGCATAAATAAAGGCTTTAGGATCTACTTCGCTGATCAGGTTTTTAAGTTTGCGTAATTCTAAGCGAGTGATCACCGTGAATATGATATCTACTTCTGAGCTCACTTCAAATTTACCGGGCAGAAATCCACGCTCCCCTTTGTAAACGGTGATACCTCGTCCTAATTTGTTTACTAACTGGTATTTGATAGCATCGCTTTTGGCAGAAATAATAGTAACGCCCGTATAAGCCTGAACCCCTTCTACCACATAATCTATACAACGGGTGGCGGTAAAATAAGTGAGGATAGAGTATAAGGCCGTTTCTACGCCAAACTTAAATGCGGCAATGGTAAAAATAATCGTGTTAAAAGCCAATATAATTTCTGTAATCGTAAAAGAGGTTCTTCTTAAAGTATATAACGCAAATACCTCTATTCCATCTAAAGCAGCACCAGCACGCATTACCAACCCTATGCCCGTTCCTAAAAAGGCACCACCAAAAATAGAGATCAATAACTTATCATGTGTTAAGCTCAACTCCGGAAACCACTGTAAACAAATACCTAATAATACTACACCCACCATCATGCGAACCGCGAATTTTTTACCTACCGTAAAAAACGAAATAGCAACTAATGGAAAGTTGAATAATATAATATTCATAGCTAAATTCCAGTGATAAAGTTCATGTGCAAGGAGCGACATACCGGTTACACCACCATCAAAAAAATGATTGGGTACTAAAAAACCTTTTAAGGCTATGCCAGCCATTACAACGCCCAATAATACTTGTGCGGCATCCTGTACCATCACCCAATTCGAGTCTTTATGTTGCTCATCTGTACTGGGTTGAAGCGACTGTTCTAATTTTTGTAGGTTTTGTTGTTTTACTGAATCTCGCTCTGCTCTGGCTGTTTCTGTAAAATATTGATGCGATGTTAGAAACCCTATTTGCTGTATCAGCCATTCTGTTTTGCTTTTATACAACCCAATTTTCTTGTTCTCATTAAAGAGCTTGTCGGCATTGCTGGTATAGTCTGGCCCGCCCAAATAATATAAATCCGCATCACATAAAATTTTTGCCAAATGATCCTTAGGCGATTGGGGCAGCTTGGTGGCCAAGATCATCGCCGTAATTTTTTCAATTTGCTCTTCATTATAACCAAATGCAGGCAAATGTTTTTTGGCAAGTGATACAGAAATGGACTCGTGATTTTGATAGTCTTGTAAAAAGCCGCTATCATGAAATAAAGCTGCTGTTTTTAACAGTAGTAATTCATCTCCATGTATCCCTTCTCTTGCGGCTATTAATTCTGATGCATCTATAACGCTTTTTGTATGATCGATATTATGGTAACTCAAATAGGGCGGCAGTCCGCTTTCGAGCTTACTAATCATGAATTGATCGGCCTGTTGATACTGCATGGGTTATTGTATTACTTCATAAAGTTTTACGGCAGCTTCTTTATTTTTTAAGTTGAAGGAGCCCATTTCTTTGCATTCAAACGCTTGTTTTACTTTTTCATAATCATTTTCTGCTATCGCAATTTGATTTTTTCCTGCAGCCGATTGAATTCTTTGTGCCGTGTTTACGGTGTCGCCGATTACTGTAAAGTCGAGGCGCTTCAATGTGGCTGATCCAATATTCCCAGAAATCATTTCGCCACTGTGAATACCAATAGATACTTGTGGTGTAAACGCGTGTTCCGGTGGTAGGGCCTCTATATTTTTTCGTATGGCTAATGATGCATCTATTGCTCTATCTAAATGATAGTTTCCTTTAAAAACAGCCATTACACAATCGCCTATAAATTTATCAATTACACCACCCTGACCCAGAATTTCTTTCACCATTAAATCGAAATATTTATTCAACATACGCACTACCGTATCTGGTGCTTCTTTTTCACTAATCGCTGTAAAGCCGCAAATATCAATAAATGCTACCGTTGCTTCAATATTATCATTAGCCATCAAAGAATCTTCATACTCTTTGGTGCCCATAAAATTGAGTACATTTTCATCTACATACATTTTGAGAATATTATTCTCCTTAATGGCTTTTAAGGTTTCTTTTAATTGTAAAACATGCTTGATTGTTTTCTCTACCGTAATTTCTAAGTCTTCGAAGTTTACCGGCTTGGTAACAAAATCAAATGCGCCCCTATTCATCGCTACACGAATATTATCCATATCGCCATAGGCCGATACCATTACTGTTTTAGTGAGTGGTGCATTTTCACATATTTTAGAAAGTAGCGTAAGCCCATCCATCTCGGGCATATTAATATCGCTTAGTACAATCGAAATATCGGGGTTCTCAAGCATTTTTTCCAGTGCTTCTTTGCCGTTAGTAGCAAATACAAATTCGTATTGTTGCTCCCTAATTTTTTGACGAAATTTCTGACGGATCAGGGTTTCCAAATCAGCCTCATCATCTGCAACCAAGATCTTTGTCATGCAATAATGTGTTTTAGTTTTTCTTTTAAAGAAACAAAATCAACCGGCTTAGTTAGAAAATCATCTGCACCTAACTGCATGGCTTGCTGGTGATTTTCTTCATCGCCGTATGCCGTGATCATCATTACTACCGGAGGCGGGGTAGCGTATTCTTTTTTTATCTTCTCTAATAATTGTAACCCACTCATTCCGGGCATATTAATATCTGATAAAATTAAAACGGCTTCCTGGTGGTGATTGGTCATGTATGCTAATGCTCCTTCACCAGATGTAGCAAATGCAAAATCAAATTCCCCTTCTCGTATTTCTTTTCTAAATTTTTGCTGAAAAAGTTCTTTTCTAAATTTTTGCTGAAAAAGTGTTTGAACATCCAGCTCGTCATCAACAACGAGTATTTTCATAGCAGTTTATTTTTGGTAAATCTACAAAATATTAAGTCGGTTTCTCTCTTTGTGCTGTTGCGTCTTCGCGATTAAATTAAACGCAATGACGCCAAGGCGCTACCCTTCGACAGGCTCAGGGTGACATAGGAATTGTAACTATAAAAGTAGTGCCCTTTCCTTCCTCACTCTCAACCTCCAATTTGCCGCCATGAACTTTCGTTACTATATCATATGCCAAGCTCAATCCTAGTCCTGTTCCTTGCCCTGTGGGCTTTGTGGTGAAGAAGGGCTGAAAGATCTTTTCTTTGATATGTTGCGGGATGCCTGTGCCGTTATCGGTTACGCATATTTCTATATTTGATCCAATCTTTTTGGTACTAACAGTTA
>JBDKJW010000269.1:0-2992 GCA_039796395.1 Bacteroidota bacterium | reverse complement strand
AAAGAAAACTTTCAGATAGCCCTGTAGCAGGAAAAGCCAATGTTTTAATTTTTCCTGACCTTAACAGTGGGAACATATCTTATAAACTTGTTGAACGTCTTGCGAAAGCAGAAGCATATGGGCCTCTTACGCAAGGTGTCCCTGTAGTAGTTAGTGATTTATCCAGAGGTTGTAGTGTAAGAGATATAGTGAATGTAAGTGCAATTACATTAATGAGGCAAGGAGCTCAGAAATGACAGTACTCGTAATAAATTCAGGAAGTTCATCTAAACAAGCAACATAGATGTCTTCGACCAAATTAGAATATTTTAATAAAAGCGAATCTATATTTGGATTTTTGTCTGTTTGATAGAAGTAATCTGTTTCATCGTTGTCATAGGGGTTATCATTAAGAGCTAGTTCGATTAACAGATCTTTTGTCATGTTAGGATGAACAGCGATCGCCGAAACTATTGCATTATTTTTTTTGTAAGCGGGCGGCAACAATTTCAGTGAATATCGTTGGTAGATCCTTCGTTATACACCAGTTTGGATAATGTGCTTTCATTTTTCGAAGATCACTATAATAACATATATGATCCCCTGAACGATTCTTATCTACATAATGATACTTCATTTTCTTACCCGATATATTTTCAACCAATGTAAACGCCTCTAATAAAGAACAAGTATTTGCCTTTCCTCCACCAATATTATATACTTCCCCTATTCTTGGGTTTTGTATAAATACGTCTATAAATTTAGCAACATCATAGGAGTGAATATTATCACGAACTTGTTTTCCCTTATAACCATAAATTGCATATTCTTTTTCTTCCAAATTACACTTAATCAAATAACTTAGAAATCCATGCAGCTCAACGCCGCTATGATTAGGCCCGGTTAAACACCCTCCCCTTAAACAAACAGTTGGCATACCAAAATATCTACCATACTCCTGTACATAAATATCTGCAGAAATTTTAGAAGCTCCGAATAGCGAATGCTTACTTTGATCAACTCTAAAATCTTCCGCTATACCATGCTGAAAAGCTGGATCGCTATAATCCCACCTTGTAGCTAATTCATTCATGGCAATTTCATTAGGCGCATCCCCATATACTTTGTTAGTACTCATGTGCACAAATGGAATCTCTTTTGAATACTGTCTGGTAGCTTCTAACATATTGAAAGTACCTACTGCATTTGTATCAAAATCATCAAAGGGAATTTCTGCTGCTTTATCATGACTTGGTTGCGCCGCCGCATGTACAATAGCATCCGGAGAAATAGACTTAACTATTTCAACAACTAAAGTTCGCTGCCGAATATCAACTTCATGATGATGAAAATGGGGCAAGGTTTCCATTAATCTTTTTTGATTCCATCTAGTATCTCCACTTTCACCAAAGAAAATAGCCCTTTGATTATTATCGATTCCATGAATTTCCCAGCCTCGTGTTCCAAAATAAGTACACACTTCTGAGCCTATTAAACCAGATGAACCTGTAACTAATAACTTCTTCATAACATTATCTTCAACGTTCTACAATTATATTTTCCATGACTAACATATCCATACTTGTTCTTAAAAAGCAATCCAAAGCCTCTTCGGGTTTATTTACAATTGGTTCGTTTTCATTAAATGATGTATTTAATAAAATAGGTACCCCTGTTTGTTTATAAAAACAATTGATAAGTGCATGGTAGCGAGGCGATATAGCCGCATCAACTGTTTGTAATCGTCCGCTCCCATCTGCATGCGTAACTGCAGGTATTAATTCTCTTTTTCCATCCTTTATGAGATATACTTTTTCCATAAAAGGAACAATATCATCTATTTCAAAAAAATCTTTCACATGTTCTTTCAAGATACTTGGTGCAAATGGACGAAAACTTTCTCTTCTTTTAATTTTGCTATTGATAATATCTTTTGCATCCTTTCGAGTTGGATCCGCTAAAATAGATCTTCCACCTAAAGCACGTGGGCCAAATTCTGCTTTTCCGTTGAACCAACCTACTACGCCGGCATTGGCTAGTTTATTTACAACATGGGGCAACAACTGCTCGTCATCTAGTTTTTTATATGCTACTCCTTTTTTGATGAGCATCTGCTCTATGTAATCATTAGAAAAAGAAGCACCAGTATAGGCTGAGAAGATTGGTTCAGTTCTTGATTGTTGCAGTTGATGATAATAAGTATACTGCGCTGCACCCATGGAAATACCCGCATCATGTCCGGCAGACGGAATATAGATTTCCTTAAATGGTGTATTAGCTAATATTTTGCCATTAGCTACACTATTTTGGGCAACCCCACCGGCTAAGCATATGGCATCTAAATTTGTTAATTTATGCAAGTGTGTTAAACAATGAAAGATAGCTAGTTCAGCCATGCGTTGTACCGATGCTGCTAGGTCTTTATGATACTGTGTAAGCGGTTCATCTTTCAATCTTTGTTTACCGAAAACTTGTTCTGCCTTTTTTCCAAAGGCATTGGGATGTTTAGGGATATTATCATCACTGTAACTAACGTATCCTTTTCCAGGAGATCTGAAATAAGCAAGATTTAATTTGAATAAACCATTTGGTATCAATTGCACAACATCTTTCAGCTTATCTACATAAATAGGCTTACCGTAGGGAGCCAAACCCATTATTTTATACTCATCTCCGTAATGAGGAAAACCAAGTAACTGTGTGAATGCCGTATAAAAAATACCTAATGAATGCGGAAAATCAATCGATTCTATTACTTCAATATTACTTTCCCTTCCAATGGCCAACATAGTTGTTGAAAAATCGCCCGACCCATCTATACTTATAATCGCAGCTTTTTTAAATGGAGATGAAAAAAAAGCACTGGCCAAATGACTTCTATGGTGTTCAATTTGGTGAATCTTTGAAGCTATATGCTCAGCACTTACACCAAAATGAATGACAAACTCTTGCTCAATACTATTTACTTTTTTTTGATTCTGTAAGCGCGCAATAGTATGGATAGTGCTCTCTA
>JBDKJW010000268.1:0-4997 GCA_039796395.1 Bacteroidota bacterium | reverse complement strand
TCTTTCCATTCTGTATCATACGCTTTAGCTCTGTTAAATGCGTCTGTTAATACCTGTTCAACACCCATACGTGTATCCGGGTATCTGGTATTGCCCTGGGTTGAAGAGGATCGTTTTACGTTTTCACCTAAGGCGAACTTGATAAAGGGATCCCAATTTTTGAACATCAATCCTTCATCATCGGCACCCCAACGAAGTTTAATAAGCTGTGTTTGTCCGCCAATAGTATTGGCAGATCCGTGTAATATATGTGATGTTGTAACACCGCCACTTAATTGACGATAGATATTAATATCATCCGGATCGAGATTGTCTTTTATACGAACTTCAGAGGTAACTGATTGTCCGCCTTCATTGGTAGAAGCAGAAGCAATATGTGAGTGCTCATCAATAATGCCAGCAGTTAAGTGTTTGCCTGTTGCATCAATTACTCGCGCACCAGCATCGCTTAAGTTTTTACCTACTTTAGCAATTTTTCCATTTTTAACCAAAACATCAGCCCCATCTAATTTTCCTTCTTTATCGCTTGTCCAAACAGTTGCATTTTTAAATAGCACTGTTTCTTGTTTTGGCATAGTGCTATCGCTCGCACCAAACGCTGTGAAGGGATACATGGTACCACCCACTTTTGGAATTGGTTTTTGTTTAACGCTATCTGTTTTAGCAGCGGTTAAAGTAATAGGTGTAGCACTCCAAGTAAGCATGTTGCCTAAAGAATCTACACCAGTACCATTCCAGATGCCACCGTTATTATAGCCACTTAGTTTTGTAGCGTTGGCGGGCAGTGTAGCTGTAGCAGCGCCGGCTAGTGCTGCTAAATTTGGCGGAGCGCCACCACCCATCATTGCTTGCATATTAGCCATATTGGGCATGCCACCACCTCTTCTTGCGCGCATACTTGGGGCATAACCAATTTTTACTGTTTTGCCATCGTAGCTAAATCGGGGTGTTAGTGTATCTTTTCCAATTAAGGATGCGCTGCTATTTGTTTTTACATCTAGTGTAAATGCTTGAGAGCCAGCAGGCGTATTTACAACCAAATTATAAGTACCAACAATTGAATGCCATGCATCTTCTTTCACTGCATATTTTTCTCCACCAACCCAGTTTTGTAATATAGTAGCTTTTTCAGAAAAAACAGGCGCCGTAGTAATTACGAAATTGGCTAGTTTGCCAGCATCTAAACTACCTACTTTATCATAAACACCTAACCAAGTGGCAGGATTTTTAGTAATAGCTTCCATGGCCGCTTTTTCTGTTAAACCATATTCAATGGCTTTTCTTACAGCGGATAAAAATGTTTTTGGATCGCGCAAATCAGCGCTTGTTAAGCAGAAGGGAATGCCCGCCTTCTCAATAGCAGCGGGGTTTGTAGGCGCCAATTCCCACGCTTTCATGTCTGCTAAAGAAACCAATCTTGCATCATTGGGGTCTTCTACATCTTGTGCTTGCGGGAAATTCAACGAAACAATTAACGGCGCTTTTGTGGCCGCCACTTCTTTAATACGCTGATATTCTCTACCCGTTGCTTTAATAATATATTGTACACCAAACTCATCACCGATTCTATCGGCACGCATTACGTTCCACAAATCAATACCACGATCTTGTGCATCAAAAATTTGTGGTAAAGATTGATTATCAGTAAAATTTTTTAAACTAAGGTTTACACCCTCTTTCTTAGCCGCATCCGGATTTGATTTGTACCAGGCAGCATCATAATAGGTTTGACGTAATAAGGCAATATTACCCATCATCGATGAAGGATAGGAAACGGTAGATGTTCCCTTGCTAAAAGATAGATTGGCGCTGGCTTTTTCTTTTACTACAACTAAATTGTCTTTGTCGCTTGATAGCGTAACTACTGCGCCGGTTCCTCTTACGATACCATCTTTTTGATGGGTAAGTACGGTTCCAAAACCCGCTTCGCGCATTGGTTTTGCGCGCGCTTCATCGGCACCAAATATGTGCGCCACCTAAACCAAACATGGCGGCCAATTGTGCAATATTAGGCTGTCCGCCACCAGCACCTGGCCCACCCCCAGCTTGGCGCTGAACTTGTGGCATTCCATAATCTGTATAAATATCAATAAAAGAGGGGTAAATAAATTTGTCTTTACAATCAACCAATACGGCGTCTTTGGGAACTGCGATACCGGTTCCCACCGCTACAATTTTGCCTTCTTTTATTATTAAAGTGGCATTCTGTAATGTTGTTTGTGCATCTTTTACAATGGTAGCATTTACAAATGCATAATAGCCGTCGCGCTTATTGGCTACACCATTTACGGGAAAAGTTTCCTGGGCTTGAAGCAGTGTTGCAAACAGCAAGCCGGAAAATAATAGCTTGATTTTTCTCATATGTTTTGGTTTATGAAGAGTCTTTAAAGCTACATATAACTATTTGCAGCCGGAAATAATCAATCGATTAAAATGATGAATGGATGAAACGCGTTGGGTAGGGTATCAATTAATCTTTTTTAGTAAGGTTGCTTTTTCTGATGGCACCTAACATGTCTAAACTAATACCAATTTTTTCATTTTCATCAGATTTAGCCCTTAAATAAATGCTCATCCCCCCCTTAGCATTTTGTTTGGTTTTTTTGGGCACATAGCCAGCGTCTTGAGCGGTAAGATTGCTAAGCGGTACTTGAATACGTAAGTCTGTTGCACCCGCTATTCCATATTGCCCTTCTATAAATAAACGAAAGGCGGTAGCTTCTATTTGCATCCTAGGAACTGAAACAACTCCTTGAGAAATCGTAAGTTTATTGCTGATTTCAGCAAAACGTAGATCAGATAAATTTCTTTTTTTAAGGTATTTGTCGCCGATTTCCTCTAAAGCCTTAATTTTTTTTAAGCTCCCATTTTTTAATGAAAATCGAAGATCGCCCGTTAATTTCTTTTTGTCGATATTGCCAAACTTATCGGTTAGAGTTTCTACTTTACCTACAGCTTCAATTTTGCCAGTGATGTTTTTATCGGTTATTGATTTCAGACCAAAATTATCAAATGCATAAAAAAGTGCCGACGCATCAACCCCCTTTACGGAATAGGCCGATTTCAATAGATATTTATTTCCCGCCGCTTCCGTAACGCTTGCGCTTACATTAATACCGCCCCCCGCCATCTGTAGGCTAAGATTGTCTACAGACCATTGACCACGATATAGTTTTGCATTTGTAGAGAAGTTGGTGGCTATAAGGTTATTGTGTTTTATCTTATCTGCTCGTAACGTAATTTGAATAATTTCCTTTTCTAAAATTTGGTCGATCCTACCTATTGTTTTTCCTAGTTTTTGTTTTGATTTTGTGTGGCTTGGTTTTTTATGTCCACGAAGCATTTTTGAAATGTTGGAAAGATTTAAAAATGGACTATAAATATTAATTGAAGTAACTACTTTGCCTAAGTTTTCATCAATTAAGGCAAATGTATTTGTAGCGCTTCCCGTTATTGATATATTACTCCCATCACTTGCTTTTGCAGAGAGCTTTTTAATATATATATCTGCATCTCTTATGGCTATATCAGTTTGGCATTCAGTAACAAGTAGATTTAGCGGATGAATTGCAATGGTTCCTTTCACTAGTTGCAGACCGATATCTATGGATGCATTTTTTTTGCTTATGCTATCTAGAGGACCCGTGTATTGAATATTTAATTTCCCCGTGCCTCCAGAAAAACCAAAAGATTCACTTTGAAGAACTGTATTAAAAGCCGATAAATTAAAATTCGATTCAAACTCACCCATCACTTTTGGTTTACTTAAGTCGTTCACAGTAATTAGCTTGGCAGAAATGGGAATGCCGTTCCACTTACCCGTAAGATTACTTATTGCTATTTTTGAATTTGGATCTTTTCTTGGCAAGCCCCTTACCACTTCATTTGTATATAAGCCAGATAATGTGGCGCTATCAACCGATAGTAGCGTTGTGCTAACGGATGCGGTTTTTAGTTTCCACTTTGCAATAACTAAGGGATCGCCGCCATTTAACGGTCCGTCTAACTCTGTATCAACATCTATAGGTGTGGTAATTTGTACGTCAGCTAAAGCTTTTGAAATATGTGGGAGCAATAAACTTTTTGCAAGTTCATAAGGGATTTGTTTGGTGCCAATATGGAGCGAAAAATGCGCGACAGTATCTAATTGAAAATTACCGGAAAAAACAAAAGGGTGTTTGTTAATGGCGATAGTTATTTTTTCAAATGTTAATTTACTTGTACTGGGATTAAAGTTAATACTATAGTTTCCTGTTAGTCGAGTGTTTGCAATAAATGAACCTCGAGGCGCATTAAATGCTAAGCTCCTTACTGTGATATCTTTTACAATTTTTATTTCCTGTTTGTTTGTTTGTGCGCTTAACTTATGAATATAGAACTGAAATTTTTTTTCTTTTTGAAGGTCAATTATTGATAAATCGAAATTTTGTAATTGTATGTTTTCTGGAAGCGATATTGGTTTTTTGTCTGCCACCGCTTTTTGTTTTTCTGATTTGAAATAACTGAGATTACTAACTCCATTACTATCTGTATAGATATATAGATTTCCCTCTTTGAGGGTTGTTTTACCTAATACTATTTTACCTAGGATAAGTTTTTCTGGACGTATGCTTAAATCAACTGTTTTTGCTGAAAATAATTTTTGATGATGTATATGATACATGGGCCCTTGCACATCAATTCCTGATAAGTGAATGGCTATATGGGGGAATGTTGAAAAAAAGGTGAGTTCTATATCTTTTATGGCTACAACAGAGTAGTATTTTTCTTTAGCGCCTTTTTTAATTTTAGCAATAATTTCTTCCTTATGCGTACTAATATACCACTTGCCTATGCCAAATGCAATCAAGAAAATAAGTAGTAAGGAACCGGCACTTACCAAAAAAATTTTCAAGTATCGTTTCATGGTGCTTATACATAAATATAAGCTATCTTCCCATGTATACCATCAAAATTTGAATATCACTCGGATTTACGCCGCTTATTCTGCTAGCCTG
>JBDKJW010000267.1:0-3047 GCA_039796395.1 Bacteroidota bacterium | reverse complement strand
TCCTTCATCACCTGCATGTGGGTTAAGTGCTAGTACAGCAATCTTAGGTTTATCTACGCCAAAATCTTTTTGCAAACTACCATGCATAATCCGCAATTTACTTACAATGGCCTCTTTGCTTATGTGCTTTGCTACCTCCGAAACAGTAACATGTTCTGTTAACAAACCAACACGCATGTTTTCGGCAACCATCAGCATCAATACATCCTGTACCCCAAAATAGTCTTTAAAATAAGGGGTATGTCCACTATACCTAAAATGTTCAGATTGTATGTTTTTTTTGTGAATCGGTGCGGTAACTAAACCTTGTATATTTCCTTCTTTTAAGGCCTTTGTAGCTTCTTCTAGCGATAGTAATGCATACTTGCCACCCGTTTCGTTTAATTGTCCGGGAGTGATAACCACCTCTTCTTCCCAAACATTAAAAATATTTACTTGTTTATGACTAAGCTTAGTAAAGTCTTTAATGCTATTATAATTGAAGTTGGCTTCTGGCAAGCTTTTTCGATAAAAATTTAAGCTCTTATTGCTCGCAAACACAACAGGGGTACAACTATCGAGCAAACGTTGATCACTTAAGGTTTTGATGATTATTTCCATCCCAATGCCGTTCAAATCACCGCAACTAAAGCCAATTACCGGTTTTTGTACTTCGTAACTCATAGCCAATACATATTTAGACTGCTAAAATACTAATTTTGCAGCGATGCAATACACGCTTAAGAAATCACTTGGTCAACATTTTCTTACAGATGAATCTATTTGTAAACGAATTAGCGAGGCGTTAACAGCAACTGAGTTTAAGCAGTTGCTAGAGGTTGGTCCGGGTGCTGGTGCGCTTACTAAGTACTTACTTGGCATTAATGATATTGCTTTCAATGCCGTTGAGTTGGATAGTGAAAAGGTTGATTATTTGCAAGCGAATTTTCCAACTATTCGTGGAAAAATTATTGAAGGAAGTATTTTAGATATAGATGCTCCTTTCCAAGACGATTTTACGGTGATTGGTAATTTCCCCTATAATATTTCTACCCAAATAGTGTTTAAAATACTCGATTGGAAATCACAAGTGCCAGTAATGATTGGTATGTTTCAAAAAGAAGTGGCGGAGCGAATAGTATCTAAACCGCATACTAAAGTGTATGGTATTTTGAGTGTATTGGTACAAGCTTATTATGATGTGGAGTATTTATTTGATGTACCCGCATCAGCTTTTAATCCGCCACCCAAAGTTGTAAGTGGTGTTATTAAACTAACCCGAAAAGAAATACCTGTAGCAGTAAAGTCGGATAAAGTTTTTTTTATGTTGGTGAAAGCTGCCTTTAATCAACGTAGGAAAATGTTGCGTAATCCATTAAAGCCTTATTTTGAAGAAATGGTTTTGCAAGAAGAAATATTTACAAAACGGCCAGAGCAATTGAGTGTAGAGGATTTTGCAGCATTAACGTTCCGCGTTAAGTAGTGTGTAGTGGTTAGTGTAAAGTGAGTAGTTAATATTTGTTTAATAGATAATCCCGAAGGGATGACATTATTATAGATGAAGAAAAAGGTAATTATAACAGCCCGTGTTCATTCGTTTTTGCCCGAGTATTTGGAGCAAAGAGGATATGAAGTATTATACATGCCATCCATTAATTATGATGAGCTAGCAGTAGCGATAACAGACGCGATAGGGTTAATTGTTACAACAAGATTGAAGATTGATAAAAATATTATTGATAAAGCACAAAATTTAAAATGGATCGGAAGATTAGGTAGTGGAATGGAATTGATTGATGTAGCTTATGCAGAGTTGAAAGGTATACAATGTGAAAGTAGCCCCGAAGGCAATAGTAACGCAGTGGCGGAACATGTTTTGGGTTTATTGCTTTCATTAATGAATAAAATAAATACCAGTTATGAGGAAGTAAAACTAGGGAAGTGGTTAAGAGAAGAGAATAGGGGGGAAGAATTGTTTGGGAAAACAGTGGGTATTATTGGCTATGGTAATACTGGTAGCAGATTTGCTGATTTGTTATCTCCATTCAATGTACTGGTATTGGCGCATGATAAATATAAATCGGGGTTTGAGAATAATTATATACGCGAAGCTTCTCCCGAACAAATTGCGAAATATGCAGATGTGGTGAGTTTGCATTTACCGCTAACAGATGAAACATATCACTACGCTAACGAACCTTTTTTTAACAGTATTAGTAATCAGCCTTATTTCTTGAGTGCATGTAGAGGAAAGGTAACTGATACAGCTGCGCTTATTAATGCCTTGCATAGTGGTAAAGTAAAAGCGGCAGGGCTAGATGTGCTGGAGAATGAAAAACTAAACACCTACACTACTGAAGAAGCAGCATTAGTTGATGATTTAAAATCCTTTCCACAGGTAATTATCACACCTCATATTGCAGGTTATAGTAAAGAAGCTTTTTTAAAAATGAGCGAAGTGATTGTGAAAAAATTGGGTATTTAAAATAAAAAACTAAAGTTTCCCGTAACCGTATTTTTCAATATCTGATGGAGTATTTGTTAGATATGTTTGACCGTTTGATAAAATGTATAAGGAATTGCTAATTTCAAGAACATGTCTAAACATATGATCAGTTATTAAAATGCCTTTGTTTTGTTTTTCTTCTTTAAGTAACTCTTTAACTTCTTCAATTTGTATAGGATTTAGATGTGTAAAAGGCTCATCTAATAATGCAAATTTAGCTGGTGATTTTACAATTATATATATCTCAAGTAACCTGCGTTCACCACCTGATAAATTTCGTATAGATGTATTTCCAATACGTGAAAACTCTATAAATCTTTTTTTAAACTCAGAATAATCAAGCTGAAAGTCTTTCAGGACACGCTTTATTGTTAAAGATCGCGGAATAAAACTTTGTTGAGTTAAAAACAGTAGTAACCCAGGATTTTTATAGGGTTTAACAATTGAAAAATTATCAAATCGTATAGATTTTTCTGCAGGTAGGCTACCATATGCTATTTTCATAAGGGATGATTTTCCCTGACCATTTCTACCCAATAGTGCTGTTATTTTTCCAGTTTCA
>JBDKJW010000266.1:0-3066 GCA_039796395.1 Bacteroidota bacterium | reverse complement strand
TCTGCATTGTTGAGTATAATTTTAAGTTGGGGATTTGCAGCTAAAATATTTTTCTCAAGGGTAGCAATTTGATTATTACTTGCCGCCAAATTCGCAGCTGTTGTTAAATAACACAAACAAGTTTTACCTTCTTCAATAGAAGAAATGCCACAGTATCCATCTTTAAAATTATGCAGGGCAATGGTATTTGTTTGATTAGGATAATACAAATGATACTTCACACCAATATAGTTATTGATCTTACCAGGGCGCTCTTGTACAAACTTTCTTTTCCATCCAATATCCAAATTAGACCGCTTACCAAAAGCGCCAACAACAACACGCGCTGCAACTTTTTGCTTACCTGTTTCCACAATCATTCTTTTGAAATCAGCTTTTTGCTTCTTCCCTAAAGCTTCCAACTTATCGCTTATAGCTTCTCCCTCATAGCTTACACCAACAACCTTCTCTCCCGTATTCACTGCAACACCTAATTCAATAGCCTTAGTAGCTAATGCATTATCTAATCGGTATCTACTTATACCAAAGCCACCTAATGGCAAATCAAAATCGTACTGTTTTCCGCTGATATCAGAAATAGTTAACTGATGAATAGAAGGTAACTGCATGCTACTGAGGGGTATCCCACATCTCTCCAAATAATCCCAACTCTCATAACTAATATACTCCCCACATACTTTATGAAAAGGGTAGGTTTCTTTTTCAAAAACAACAATTGAATAGCCATGCTGTGCCGCTTCTATAGCCAATGTTAATCCGCCTAATCCACCGCCAATGATTGCTATATCAACTTCCTGCATGCTATTAGTTTTTAACTACAATTAAATACCTAAAAGCCCATTTCCATTGAACTGTATATCTATCAATTTTTGCGTCATTAAAAATTTTCATCCACTCTTTTTTATGAAAACCCCTCGCCACACTTAAGGGGGCATCATGCTTAACTAAATAAGATGAAGAAAATAGTTGCGTAAGTATTTTTATGGAATGATAAGCTAGCCAATTACGCTGCAAGTCATTGATAAAAAAACCAATTGCAGCATTCGCTTTCATCCATTGAACCTGCTCGATAAGTTGTGCATGTGAAAAATGATGACAAAACAAGCTTGAGAAAATAATATCTGGTTTTGTTGCAAAAGATACTGCTTGGTAATCACTAACAATAAGTTCTGCATTATGCAACAAATCTCTACCTTTTGCTACCTCAATACATGCTTGTTTTATATCAATACCAGTTATATATAAATTGATTTTATTCGCCTTTGCATACTTCGCAATAGCCACTAGATTATCTCCACCACCACAGCCAATTTCACAAATATGTAATTGCTTTTTGCTTCTAGCTAATACCTTTATTCCTTCCACCGTAATGGCATGTCCACCTAATAAAGTATTAATCGTATTCAGCTCCTGCATATTCACCAAAATATCTTCGAATGGAATTTGATCTCCATCTAACAATTCTTTGGTGTTACTACGCTGTTTAAAATTCATGATCTTGATACAAAAAAGGTTTCCATGGTTAAACCCGGACCAAAAGCCATACCCATCATTTTTGCTTGTGCTACATTACTTGTTTCCATCAATTCCTTTAAAACAAATAATACGGTGGGCGACGACATATTCCCATACTCTTTTAATACAGTTCTTGATGTTTTTAGGGCATCAGTTGGTAGTGCTAATTTCTTTTCTATTAAATCCAAAATTCTTTTACCCCCAGGGTGAATACACCAATGGGTAATATCCTCTTTACTATACTTATTGGCAGTAAGTGCAGCCGCAACCAAGGCCTCAACATCCGACTCAATTAATTGGGGGATATAGCTACTCAATCGCATTAAAAAACCTTTGCTACTCAATTCCCAAGCCATATCATCTTTTCCTTTATTAGCTACAGTGGCATAAAATCCATCCATTTGTAATGATTGTTTGGTTTGCATGGTATTACTAACTAATACAGCAGCCGCACCATCAGCAAATAACAAACTACTAGCCGCATTATCTTCTGAATATGCTTGCTGAAAATGAAGCGTGCACAATTCTGTAGCCACCACTACAACATTTGCATTCGGTGTACTATCACAAATCATCTTTGCCATTTTCAGGCCATGTATAGCCGCATAGCAACCCATAAAATTGATAGAGGTTCTAAAAATAGTAGGTGCTAACTGCAAAGCTTCCATCACTTGTAAATCCAACCCAGGCGCACTCATACCCGTACAACTGATTGTAATTAAATGTGTGATATCAGTTGGCTGTACATATCCATCAATCAATTTTGTTATTGCTTCTACCGATAAATCAAGGGCAACTTTTTCATAGATTCCCATTCTTTCTTCCAACAGTGGGAATATAGCATGCTTGTTGGTAGGAATAAATTTTGAAGACTCAAAAACCTTACTATAATCAGGTATTGCGGAGTATCTACTATTAATACCACTATGATCATACAGAAATTTTAAAACCCGATTCTCTTTTTCTGGTAATGCATAGATATCCTGCATAAAAGCAAGAATATCTTTCTGCGCATGTTTATATGCTGGTACAGCGGTAGCTATGGAAATAATATTAGCCAAAAATTTTAATTATGATGATACTTATAAAAGCTGCATTTGTACAAACAGAAGCTATCCAATTCATTTGCATCGTATGTTTAAAATCGGCATTCTTTTCATCTTTCCAAACTTTTATTGCCCAGCTTAAGAAATATACTATAACTGGCAAGAAAAAGATTTGTAAAACAAAAAATAGTTTAATAGATTGAATAGACTGAAGGTAGAGACCAAGTAATGAAAAAGCAATCGTATAAAGAACACCACAGAAAATAAAAGTACCCCGTTTACCCAATAGCATTGAAATAGTAGTAACGCCATCTGCCTTATCCTGTTCATGCTGGTAAATTTGTGTAATCGGATAAAAACCCCCGATCAGCAGTGTTGCAGCAATAGTAAGCATAGGAGAAATTTCACTAAACAGTACACCCCCACTTACCATACTCACCAATACAAAAATTAATCCCCCTTGGTTGAATACAACCGTTAGATAACCGATGATAGGATATTTTTT
>JBDKJW010000265.1:0-3107 GCA_039796395.1 Bacteroidota bacterium | reverse complement strand
TGGATACTAGCATCAATACCTATGAACTCAATATTATCCCATTTGTGATAAACAATTTCTTCAAAAAGTCCATTTCCATTTTCCCAAAAACACCAGGTTCGATCATTTTGATTTTTCTGAGTTATTTCTATTACTAGTATTTTTTTATCCTTGAAAAATGGGTCTGTATGAAAGCGAAAAAGCAGGCTTAAGCCTGCACATCCACCACCCGTAATAATATAGTCGTAATTGGGTTGCAAATTAATTTTGTTTTAAAAGCTCATCTCTCCGCACTTTATCCCAATATTTTTTTGCCACAATCAACATGCCGAAGCTTTCTCCTTCTTCTTTATCTAGATGCTTATGATGCATTTTATGTGCCCACCGAATAGCTTTAATGTATCGGTTATTACTTCTCGTAAATATTTTAATTCTTTGATGAATAATAACTTCATGTACTAAGAAATAAGCAAATCCATACATAGCTATACCCGCACCAATACTTACTACCCAATATAGTTCATTCATACTTCCCAGCATAATACAGAGCCAGCTAGGGATAGCAAATATGATAAAGAAAGCATCATTCTTTTCAAAAAAACCTGGTCCTTTTTGGTGATGATCTTCATGTAAATACCAAAGAAAGCCATGCATTACATAGCGATGTGTAAGCCAGGTAATACCCTCCATCAATGCAAACACAAATAAGGCTATACAAATATAAATCATACTATAAAAATAGGTTTAATAGCAAGAAAAAAAGGGTTTGTATAATTAACAGATGTATGGCAAAATGGTTTTTTGTGGATACACTTAGTTTTCGCATGGCAAGTAATAATAGCGCGCTTAGAATAAACCAACATATAAAGTTATACGCGGGAATTTCCAAACTATTCCAGTGCCAGTAACCTAATGAAACAGCAACCGGCTCCATAAAATAATCAAATAGCGTTGCTATAAGAGCCCCATCAATCACAATAGAAATAGTTACAAATATTGGCCCAACTATTGTTGCACTCGCTGTTGCCACTTTATGATGTAGCTTCTCCATGAAGCAACCAGCACAATAAACAACTACAAACCAATTCATACCAATCAAAATGGGAACATCGCCAAGTTTAGGTCCAAGTACATTTCCATAGGCATAATCTCCGAATAAAAAGCCCGTATGTACACCTATAAGTTCAGCCAGAAAACCAATAAAAAAACAAATAGCAAAAAATATCCAAAATTTATGGTCAATTTTTTCCTGCTGTGTAAATAACAAAGCAGTCATCAATATCAAATTAATAGGGGTACAAGCAATAAACCATTCCTTGTAAGTAGGTATCAGTATGCCTATAATACCAAATCCATGAATAACAAATGCGGCAGCAATAGCTATATACTTAGGAATTTTAATTTTTTGCATGGTTTACTATCAATGATGATGTTATTTTAGCACTCTGCAAGCAGAGCGGTATGCCGCCACCTGGATGAACACTTCCACCTACGAAAAATAAATTATGAATAGATGTGCTAAAATTAGGGTGACGTAAAAAGGCGGCCATTCTACTGTTTGAACTAGTTCCATACAAAGATCCTAAATAAGAGGCCGTTTTTGTTTCAATATCCAATGGCGTTAGCACACGCTCTGTAACGATTAGCGAAGCTATATCTTCACCAAGCATTCTACTCAATTTATCGATGATATTTTTTTTATAGATAGGTACTTGTTCATCCCAATGCTCATTACTTTGTGCTGGGGCGTTAACCATTACAAACCAATTTTCCGATCCAATTGGTGCATGAATACCTGGTTCAGGTTTAGCCGTGATATTTATATATACGGTAGGATCTTCAAAAATTGTTTTACTATTAAACAAATGGTCAAACTCTAATTCGTAGTGTTTTGAGAAAAAAATATTATGCAAGCCTAATTGGCTAAAGGACTTATTTATGCCCCAATAAAAAATCACAGCACTACTACTTCTTTCTTGTTTCAATATTTTACCAGCCTTTTTAGCATCATGCAATAAATGTTTATATGTAAAGTAGGCATCCATATTGCTTACAACAATATCGCTTTCAATTTGAAGACCATCAACTATTATTCCTTTTGCAGTATTATGGGCTGTAATAATTCGTTCAACTTTTTTATTGAAAAAAAAGTGTACCCCTTTTTTCTTTGCTAAAGCCATGAGTGCATTGGTGATGCTAATCATTCCTCCCTTAGGGTAAAAAGTACCAATAGTAAACTCCAAATGCGGTATCATACTTAACATGGCAGGAGTTTTGTAAGGATTACTACCATTATAAGTGGCATAGCGATTAAAAAGTTGGATCAACTTTTCGGAGTTAAAACTACTTTTATGAAAGCTATTCATAGAACTAAAGATATACTTTGGCCTTGTTTTTTGTAAGGCTTTAAAAATATTTTTCTGGAATAAGGTTTTGATTTTATGCAATGAATGCGTTAAGAAGAAGTTTCCAATATTATTATAAAGTACAGCTGCATTTTTTAAAAATTGATGGATATGCTGAATAGGCTCTCCTGTTTTTTTGTACAATTCGTTTGCTAGTTTTTCTGTATCTGCAAATGCATTGATTACAGTACCATCTTCATAAAAATAGGTACAGGTAATATCCTCTTTATGATATTGAAAAAAATCAGTTATATCTTCATTAGCCAGTTCAAAAAGTTCTTCAATATGTATAGGTTGTGTAAATAAACTCGGCCCAGCATCAAAATTAAAATCGCCATCTTTAAACGCTGATAATTTACCACCGGGATAATCATTTTTTTCATACACACTTACAGCATACCCTTGCACTTGCAACCGAATGGCTATTGCAATTCCAGCAACTCCTGCACCAATAACTGTTACTTTTTTTGAAAACTCTTTTTGCATTATACTGCAAGCTGTTTTTTCTCCTCAAACCAAACTTTAACGCGTGGAAATGCAATATGAAACCAAGCTGTGTATCTATCGGGGTGAGCCTGTAAAAAAGCACTAATTTGATCTAGTGATTGAAAAGCATAATTTTCCACCTCAAGATGATTGGGGAATATTTGTCCATTATAATAGCCAATATATACATGATCAAATTCATGCTCGCTTAATTCATTATCTAAATCGGCTTTATAT
>JBDKJW010000264.1:0-5761 GCA_039796395.1 Bacteroidota bacterium | reverse complement strand
AAAGCCAAACAAACTTTGCGCATTCTCCGTAATATGGAGATAGGTGAATAATTGTCCACCCTCGGCATTCACAATCGCCGAATAGGTGTGTAAACTAATATTTACCTCATACCCTACCCCATTTACATCAATCACCACCCGAGCGGGCGTTTTTAGGGCGTATTGTCCTCTTAAAAATCCAATCATCCTCAAAAATAAGAAGAAAGCACGGAATACGTATCTTTACAAAAAAAAGATACGTATGTCTACCAAGTTAACCCTATCCATAGACGAGAAAGTGGTGGCAGAGGCAAAGGAATACGCACGGAATACTGGCAAAAGTTTATCGAAACTTATTGAAGGCTATTTACGTGGTTTGAAAAGAGGATCTTCAAAATCTACTGAGCAAGCATTACCTGCATCATTAAAAAGATTACATGGTTGTATTAAAGACAGTGGAGAAAAGATTAGCAGAGAGGAATACACCAAACATATCACAAAAAAATATGCATAAAACAGATGCGGATATTCCTCGATACAAATATTATTCTTGATTTTCTAACTGCTCGTCATCCATTCGATAAAGATGCGTTAGAGATTTTTCGTTTAAGTACAGAGGATAAATTAACGATTCATATTTCTGCATTGAGTTATGGCCAAATAGGTTATTTTTTAGAAAAGCAATTAGGTAAACCAAATGCACGATTAAGACTGAACGATCTTTTTAATCTAACACAAGTGGTTGATGTTAGTCACCAAATAATACAGCAAGCTATTCAAAGTGATTTACCAGATTTTGAAGATGCTATACAACATGAATGTGCTATTCAAATAAACAAGCTGCATAGCTTTATTTCGAGAGATTTAAAACATTATAAGAAAGCTTCCGTGTTAGTACAAACCCCCAAAGAATTTTTAGATACTTACAACTATTGATATCATGCAAAAAATGAATGCCGCTATTACCGCCGTAGGTGGATATGTTCCTGAAACAAAACTCACCAATTTTGATTTAGAAAAAATGGTGGATAAAGGAAGTAGTGATATGGCGGTACCAGCTATTGAAGAAATTTTACGTAAGAAAGGAATGGCCGCCACCGATATTGATTGTATTATTTGTGCTACTGTTACCCCAGATATGGTATTCCCGGCTACAGCCAATATTATTGCCGATAAAATTGGCGCTACCAATGCATGGGGTTATGATATGAGTGCGGCCTGTAGTGGATTCCTATACGCACTTACAACGGGTGCTATGTATATTGAGAGCGGACGGTTTAAGAAAGTAATTGTGGTAGGCGTAGATAAAATGAGTGCGATTATCGACTATACAGATCGTGCTACTTGTATTATTTTTGGTGATGGTGCTGGTGCTGTTTTATTAGAACCTACAACAGAAGATATTGGTATAAAAGATAGTATACTTCGTAGTGATGGTAGTGGTAGGCAATATCTGCACATGAAAGCGGGCGGATCAGTAAAACCCGCCAGTGTTGAAACTGTTTTAGCCAAAGAACATTTTGCTTATCAAGAAGGGCAAGCCGTTTTTAAATTCGCGGTTAAAGGAATGGCCGATGTGAGTGCTGAATTATTAGAGCGAAATAATTTAACGGGAGATGATATTGCATGGTTGGTGCCACACCAAGCCAATTTGCGTATCATAGATGCAACAGCCAATCGCATGGGTTTACCCAAAGAAAAAGTAATGATCAATATTCATCGTTATGGTAATACAACAGCCGCAACAATACCACTTTGTTTATGGGAATGGCAAAGCCAATTAAAGAAGGGCGATAATATTGTTCTCGCTGCATTTGGCGGTGGTTTTACTTGGGGGGCTACTTGGGTGAAGTGGGGATATTAATGGCTCGGTTCATAAATAAGCCGGAAGAAGAAACTAAACCGCTCTGCTTGTTTTTTTAAATTTAGTCCGGATACAATGCCTATTAATAAATTATCCGTAATTGCCAATCGCATTTGTGGCCGCAGTGTGAGATCTAACTGGTTATCTTGAATATTTTTATTGCACTCAATACCAATAAAATTTCTAGTGCCGTCGATCATAAAATGTAAGTTGGTATTTATCTGCCAATTCAAATGGCTACTTTTATTAGCCCGTTCAACTTCATACTGAGGGCCTGTATAAATTAATGTATGAAAGTTCTGTCCCCATCTTTTAGCGGCTATAAAAAAAGGGTTATAGATATTGCCACTAAAAAAAGCCCCTTTGCCATAATTACTAAAAGGGGTAATCTCAAATTCATGAATATAGCCTACAGCCAGCGAAGTTTTTGACTGTTCAGAAACAAAAAAAGAATATTGAGCTGCCAGCTTAATGCTATGAAGTTTGTTTTGAGGAAGGTTTGTATTTGTTTCCGATGCAGAATAGAAGGAGAATGGAAGTTCAACTTCTAAACCCAACCTATTTATGGGAGCCCATTCATATTCAACCAATGTTTCATATTCCACATATTTTTTTTTATCGATAATACCCCAACCCACATTCCATTCTTTTTCTCCTTTTCTAGCGCCTAAATCGCGAATGAGATCTATATAAAGCGGTTCTGCATGCAACACTTTTATTGGTGTTTTTCTATATTGTATCTCGCCAATGAAAGCACTATCTAGTAAGTCTTTAGCAAGCCGATCTGGTTTCTGAACATTTTACAAATAATCTCATATGAATTATGATATCCTAAGATAAGCCTTATCTTCATATACAAGTATGAAACCAACTAATTTAAAGGGCATCGGCACTACCGCTATTCATGCTGCAGGGCATGAACATGCCGATCATGCACACCATGCGCCTATTTTTGCAAGCTCTACTTTTACATTCGATACCGCAGCCGAAGGAAGTGAGCGTTTTGCAGGTGCAGACAAAACACGTATTTATAGCCGATGGGGCAACCCTACTTTTACTGCTGCTGAAAATACCATCAGTGCATTAGAAACATTTCAGGTATTTAATACAGATGGCTCACCATTACAGGTAAAAGCGTTACTACATGCAAGCGGACAAGCAGCCCTCACTACCTTATTCCTTGGAAACTTAAAAGCGGGCGATGCAGTATTATCACACAAAGCATTATATGGTGGTACACATGAGCTATTACATAAAGTTTTAGAAAATACGGGCATAACACCCCTCATTATTGATCTGCATGATCTAGCGCTATTAGAACAAACCCTTACACAACATAAAAATATTCAACTCATTCATATTGAAACACCTTCAAACCCTACATTGCGTTGTATAGATATTGAAGCTGTTTCTTTACTCGCTAAAAAATTTGGTGTATTGTTATCTGTAGACAATACGGCTGCAACCCCTTACCTGCAACAACCTTTTGCCTTAGGTGCCGATTTTGTGATGCATTCCACTACAAAATTTTTAAACGGGCATGGTACAGCAATTGGTGGCATTTTATTAGGAAAAGATTTAGAGAAAATGAATGGACCCATTTGGAAATGGCATGTATTACTTGGCGGTAATAGTAACCCATTCGATGCATTCTTACTCACACAGGGATTAAAAACCTTAGAGCTACGCATGGAAAGGCATTGTCATAATGCTTTAGACCTTGCCAATTTTTTGTGTGCGCATCCAGCTGTGGAAAAAGTAAATTATTGTGGGTTATCAGTGCATCCAGACTATGCAATTGCCATGAAGCAAATGAAACATGCAGGCGCTTTAATGAGTGTAGAGTTGAAGGGTGGGATTACCGCAGCCCAACAGTTCGTTGATCGTTTACAAGTAGCCGTTAAAGCCATTTCATTCGGTACACCCGATACATTGGTTTCACACCCAGCCAGTATGAGTCATAAAGGTTTATCGGTAGAAGAAAGATTAGCATACGATATCACCGATGGTTTAATTCGTATAAGTGTGGGGATAGAAAATATAGAAGATATATTGGGGGATTTTGAGACGGCACTAGACGGTAGACCGTAGACGGTGGACCGTTAAATTAGCCGCGGCTTTACAGGGCAATTTATTATTAATTATTGATTATTATATGAAACAGCTTTATTTATTTCTTTTATTAATAGTAACTTTTGGTGTAAACGCACAAAAGAAGAGTTCACCTAAACCCGATCGCTTTGCAGGCTTAGATACTGCTTTTGAAAGAGTGCTTAAAACCTGGTATGGCGCCGGTTTTGCCGTGGCCATTGTAGAAAAAGACAAAGTGGTGTATGCAAAAGGATTTGGTTATAAAGATTATGAAAAGAAAATTCCGGTAGATACCAATACCCTTTTTGCTATTGGTAGTTGTACCAAGGCTTTCACAGCTACTACCCTTGGCTTTTTGCAGGCCGATAACAAACTGAGCTTCGATAAACCTGTTCGGGATTACCTACCTACGCTTCAGTTTTACAATGATCAGATGAACAATAAAATTATTGTTCGCGATTTAATGAGTCATCGTACAGGCTTACCGCGCCACGATTACTCATGGTATGGATTTCCATCTGCTTCTCGCGATAGCTTGATGAAACGTATTCAATACCAAGAACCTAGTTTTGATATTCGCGCTAAATGGCAGTATAATAATTTCATGTTTCTCTTGCAAGGCATGATTACCGAAAAATTAACAGGCAAATCATGGGAGGATAATGTACGTGAAAAAATATTCAAACCACTGGGAATGAATAAAACTAATTTTTCCATTAAAGACCTAGCAAAAGATGCTGATGCATCATTGGGATATTATGTACAGAAAGATAGTATCATTAAAAAAATGGATTACTATAATATAGATGCAATGGGCCCAGCAGGTAGTATCAATAGCTCAGTAACTGAAATGGCCAATTGGGTGATTACTTGGATTAATGGAGGAAAATTTAAAGGTACGCAAGTTATTCCAGCGGCTTATGTAACTGAAGCCATGAGTTCTCAAATGGTTATTGGTGCTGCATTACCAACAAAAGCGAAACCCGATGTACATTTTTCTAATTATGGTTTTGGTTGGTTTTTAGGATCATACAAAGGGCATTACCGCGTAGAACATGGTGGCAATATTGATGGATTTTCTGCTAGTACTTGCTTCTTCCCTACAGATAGTGTGGGTATTGTAGTGCTTACCAATCAGAATGGTTCTTCCATAACTTCCATCGTTAGAAATCTAGTAGCCGATAGGATACTAAATTTACCCTACTTCGATTGGAATAGTGATATAAAAAGGAATGCTGATTCTGCAAAAGTAAAAGCAAAAGCGGCCGAAGCGAACGCTGTTGAAAATAGAAAAATAAATACCAAGCCTTCACATCCAATCAATGCTTATGAGGGATTATATACACATCCCGGCTATGGAAGTTTTGATATTAGTGTAATCAACGATTCACTATTCGCTAAAATGGGCCCCGATTTACTTTGGCTAAAGCATTACCACTACGATATTTTTCAGCCTTACGATAAAGACCCTAAAGAGGGAATTGATACCACCAATAAATCGCCCTTGCGTTTACAATTTAATATGGATGCAGGCGGAGAAATAAATGAAGTATGGGTTGCATTAGAACCAACATTAGCGCCATTAAAGTTCACCAAAACACCAAAAGCAAAACCGCTTAAAAAAGAGGATTTACAAAAATATATAGGTGAATATGATTTGGGTGGTGTGATTGGAAAAGTATTTATTAAAGGAGAAAACACATTATATGTACTTATTCCGGGGCAACCAGAATACGAAATGATTCCGGTTGATAAACATCGTTTCAACCTAAAATTACCTGTTTCAGGCTATTTTGTTCAATTTACCGTAAATGACAAGGGTGAAAC
>JBDKJW010000263.1:0-4510 GCA_039796395.1 Bacteroidota bacterium | reverse complement strand
AAATTGATAGCAAAAATTATGATATCATTCTAGCAGAATATTTCCCGACAGATGGTATTGGTGCCGCCATCAACGATCGGATTGGAAGGGCACAATTTGTATTGAAATAATTCTATTCCAATGCATTTATAATCGCAGCAAATTCTTCTGCAATTAATGATGCCCCCCCTACCAAGCCTCCATCTACATCGGGTTGAGAAAATATATCTACAGCATTAGCAGCTTTTACACTTCCACCGTATAAGATAGATATACCATTTGCTACTTCAGCACCATATTGGGCAGCTAAATTAGTACGTATGAATGCATGCATTTCTTGCGCTTGTGCGCTTGTTGCTGTTTTACCGGTACCAATTGCCCAAATAGGTTCGTAAGCAATTACTATTTTACGAATTTGATCAGCAGATAAATGATATAATGATTCCTTTAACTGCATAGCTACAAATTCATTTTGTGTACCTGCTTCACGAATTGCTAAAGCCTCACCACAGCAAAAAATAGGATGTATATTATTATCTAAACAGATATTTACTTTCTCAGCTAAAAAAGCATTGCTTTCATTAAAATATTCTCTTCGCTCTGAGTGACCAAGTACTACATAATGCACTTGCAAAGAGCTGAGCATATCCACAGAAATTTCGCCCGTATAAGCCCCACTTTTTTTACTATATACATTTTGCGCTGCTACAAAAACACTAGTCTTATTCCGCAATTTTTGTTGCGCCATGGGTATATAAGGTGCAGGTACTGCAAATATCACTTCCTGATTGTCTTTTACTTCATGTGGTATAGCTATTATATCATCTAATAATTGTTCTCCTTGTTGGAGAGTAAGATTCATTTTCCAGTTCGCCGCCGCAATTTGCTTTCTCATTAAATAAAAATTATTGAATTAGTTTGATTGTTGAAAGATATGTTCCAAAACCATTCGTTCCGCATCTGTTAATAACTTCCCTTTCATTTTTTTCCAGTTGTTAATATCATGTATAGCACGTTCAAAACTGTAGCGCTTACCGGTTATACCCCAACTAAAATGCCCCATTTCTTTCGGTAATAACCCTGCTCCGAAAACATTCGCACTCACACCTACCATAGATCCTGTATTGATGGTACTATTGATTGCAAAGCGTGTATAATCACCTACGATAACACCGCATTTTTGTCCGACTGCTATTTCATTTCGATCGGAGAGAGAAACCCCTTCATCCTGAGATATCTGCATAGTTCGCATGATAATATTATCCGCACCATTCTTTAAATTACTATTTGTAGTACCTGCCCCAAAATTGCACCACTCTCCTACAACAGCATCGCCCAAATACCCATCGTGGGCCTTATTGCTATAGCCCATCATAATGGCATTTTTGATTTCTCCACCACCCATACAATAGGGACCTAATGAAGTACCGCCATAAATTCTACTATTCATTTTTAATACACTCATTTCGCCTAATGAAAATGGTCCGCGTACTGAACTACCCTCCATTATCTCGGCTTTCTTACCAATATAAATTGGTCCTGTCGTAGAATTGAGTGTACAGAATTCTAACTTGGCGCCTTCTTCAATAAATATATCAGCGGATTGTATTACTTGAACCGTGGGCGATAATGGCATTGATTTTTTACCCTTTGTAACCCATTTAAAATCGGCCCGTATTTGGGCATCATTTAAAAAAATAATATCCCAGGGGTAAACAATTTGCTTGAGTTCTGTAGAAAAAGGAATGGCTTCTTCAAAGAAGTTTTTGGGGGAAGGAATGCCTGCTACAAAAGTATCTTTATAACTAATGTATTGATTAGGTTTCAGATCTTTTATCGCATCAATTAATTCATTGGTAGGAATAAAAGAAGCATTAATTTTTAGTACCGCTTCTTCAACCGTCCACGCCTGCCCCGCGGAATGCGGGGATCCACCGTCTTCTTTTTCCCGTCTCCCGTCTACGGTCTCCGGTCTATACAACCCCTCCAAATACGCCACCGTTTCCACTACCGCTTCATCACCCAATAATAACTCCCATCTTTCTTTAATTGATAATATACCAAAGCGTAAATCGGCAAAAGCTTTTGTGTCACTTAACGGAGAAAGTAAGTGTCTATTAGCCGGATCGAATAAAATAAATGCCATTCACAAATGTAATGATTCACCAATTGAAATCTTCTTACCTTGCGCACTCAAATAAAGAGATTATGCAAATAGGTACTTTTTCATATCCTGCACCAGCCAATGAACCCGTATATGCTTATGCACCAGGTACGCCCGAAAAATCGGCCTTAAAAAAAGCAATTACAGATTTAAAAAAGAAAGAACTGGATATACCCATGTATATCAATGGTAAAGCGGTACGTACAGGTAAAAAAGTAGCTATTCATCCGCCTCATGAATTGGCACATACATTGGGTTATTTTCATGCAGGCGATCAAAAACATGCAGAAGCTGCTATTGCTGCTGCACTACAAGCTAAAGAAAAATGGGCTGCCATGAGTTGGGAAAACAGAGCACATATTTTCTTAAAAGCTGCTGATTTATTGGCTACGAAGTATCGCTATCAAATGGCGGCTTCTACCATGCTCGGACAAAGCAAGAATGCCTACCAAGCAGAGATCGATAGTACTTGTGAATTAATTGATTTTCTACGTTTTAATGTTCATTTTTTAAGTGAAATATATAAGCAACAACCCGTTTCTGCACCCGGTATGCATAACCGGATGGAATGGCGACCTTTAGAAGGTTTTGTACTAGCCGTTACACCTTTTAATTTCACGGCTATCGGCGGTAACTTACCTACCTCTGCTGCTATGTGTGGTAATGTAGTGGTTTGGAAGCCTGCCAATACACAAATTTATTCTGCGCAATTATTCATGCGTATTTTAAAAGAAGCAGGTTTACCGGATGGGGTTATTAACTTGATTTATGTTGATGGACCAACTATTGGTAAAGTATGTTTTTCACATAGAGATTTTGCAGGTGTGCATTTTACAGGATCTACTGGTGTATTCAACAATATGTGGAAAGTGATTGGCGAGATTGTTGGTGAAACGGGTGGTAAAGATTTTGTAATCGCGCATAAATCAGCTGACCCTGATGTTGTAGCAACTGCGTTGGCAAGAGGTGCTTTTGAATTTCAAGGACAAAAATGTTCAGCAGCATCAAGAGCCTATATACCAAGTAATATAGCAGAGGAAGTAAAGAAGAAATTAGTGACTGCTATTAACTCCATGAAAATGGGCACCGTAGAGGATTTCACCAACTTTATTAATGCAGTAATTGATGAAAAAGCGTATATGAGTATTACGCGTTATATCAGCAATGCAAAACGCAATAAAAAAGTGAAAATATTGGCCGGCGGTAATTTTAGTAAAACCAAAGGATACTTTATTGAACCTACTGTAATCGAAACACGCGATCCGAAATATGTAACGATGTGTGAAGAGATTTTTGGTCCGGTTTTAACGATCTATGTATACAATGCCGATCAGTTTGAGAAAACACTTGCATTAGTTGATAATACATCTGCTTACGCATTAACGGGTGCAATTATTTCACAAGATAGAGCCGCAATTGAATTAGCAACTAATAAACTACGCAACGCAGCTGGTAATTTTTATATCAATGATAAGCCAACGGGCGCTGTAGTAGGACAACAACCTTTCGGTGGTGCAAGAGCTTCCGGAACAAATGATAAAGCAGGAAGTATGTTGAATTTATACAGGTGGTTAAGCGCCAGAACCATTAAGGAAACCTATAACCCACCTGTGCATTACGGTTATCCGTTTATGCAAGAAGCATAGTAATCTGGAATCTTCAATCTGGGATCTGGGATCTTCAATCTGATAGAAGTTTATTTATTCTTTTCAGATTGAAGATTCTAGATTAGAAATTACTTCGGTAATACCACCGTATCGATAACATGTACCACACCGTTACCAGCTTTAATATCTGTTGCAACAACTGTAGAAACACCACCATTTTCATCTGTTAAGATCACTTTACCATCTTTAACAGAAGCAGTTAGTGTTCCACCACTTACTGTTTTCACCGCAGCTTTTCCACCACCATCTTTAATGGCTTTTACTACTGCAGCAGCATCTAAATTGCCTGCAATAACATGATAAGTTAATACTTTGGTTAAAGTAGCTTTGTTTTCTGGCTTTAATAAAGTTTCAACTGTGCCTGCTGGTAATTTTGCAAAAGCGCCATTTACAGGAGCAAAAACAGTAAACGGACCAGCACTTTGTAAGGTTTCAACCAAACCCGCCGCTTTAACTGCAGCTACTAAAGTTGAATGATCTTTTGAGCCAACAGCAATATCAACCACTGTTTTTTGGGCATTTACGGTTGAAAATAAACCTACTAAACCGATTGCCATGAAGGCGATGAATTTCAATTTCATAATTTTGTTTAATTTTACTAGTATTACACTTAAACAAAAGTATTGTTTAAAAAAATATTCTAAAAGTTGCAAGGTGTAGGATTTATGGCTTATACCTTATCTCCTTTTACCTATTCCCC
>JBDKJW010000262.1:0-3165 GCA_039796395.1 Bacteroidota bacterium | reverse complement strand
GGCGTGGCCGGACATGCAGGCCTATTTAGCAACGCTTATGATTTAGCACAGCTTTATCAAATGCTATTAAACGGAGGCACTATGAACGGACAACAATACCTTAAAAAAGAAACCATTCAACTATTTACCGGGTACAATAGTGATATTAGCAGACGCGGGTTAGGTTTTGATAAGCCTGAAAAAGACAATGCTACGCGCAAAGAGCCTTATCCATCAAAATCTGTATCTGCCAATACATTCGGACATACAGGCTTCACGGGCACTTGCGTATGGGTGGATCCGGATAAAGAATTGATCTATATTTTCCTATCTAATAGGGTTACTCCCACCCGCAACAATAACAAATTAGGGCAGTTGAATGTACGTCCAAATATTCAGGAAGCCATTTATCAAGCGCTACAGTAAGTAATCAATTATTATAATCGATCCTTATTTCTGAAGAGTCTAAACCAATATTTAGATTGCACCTGAATTTTGTACCCTTTACTTTAAAGTAGGCGATATCACTAAAGCCTCTTTTACTATTCCCAGATTTCTCCACTTTAATTAGTGTAACTTCTTTTACGTTATGTAATGCACTAACTGTTCTATCCGCTTCAAACAAATATTGATTCTCTCGATACTCTCGATTATTGTTAATTTCTAAATTCCTTAAGAACATTCCCTGAAAAGACAAAGAACTATTCAACCCAATTGAATGATATCTGGATTTAAGCCACTTGCCACCCAACAGTGTAACTTTTTTGCCAGGGTAAACAAGTATTGAATCTCGCAATACTAATGTATCTACTTCTGTATTCGTTTCAATCTTTGGGCTAACAACTACACTTGTTTGTAGTTTGTATGAGAATGATGTGATCATTGTCATACCAAGAAATGAAAAAACATAGGGTGAAAAATTCGTCATTGTTGCTAGCTTACCATATTAATAAACTACATACATATTTAGAAATATAATATTAGCGCCGTTACAGGAATATTATTTTCTAAATAAATCGGCAATATTGCATATCGCAGTAAATAATTTAAATTATAAGAATCCCCGAATCCATAATTTATTTGAATAAAACCATTCGAAAAATCCCATTTTGTTCCCGTATTAGAAGGAAAAAAATTAGGGAAAACATCATTAGCTTTTACTGGATACACTCTTTTTATACCATTTTCATTAATTACCCGCTGCAACTCAACAGCAACTTTCTCACCGCTAGCTAAAGGAGGATCAACTGTTTTGGTACATGCACTGAAGATAAAAAAAATAAATGCGATTACAATAAATCTAAAAAGAGGGAATTTCATATTATGGATTTAAAGTTTAAAGATAAATAAAGTTTGTTTTGAGTTACTCTCTTGCGCCTTTATTTACCACTAATCCCATATTTTAACTTTTTATATAAATTACGTGATATCCCAAACAGTAGAATTCAGATTGAAGATTTTATATTTTATCTTCATAGTCTTAAATAATTCTATGAAGCGCATACTTCACACCGGTTTGGTTTCTTTAACTGTTATTCTACTGTTAACTGCCTGTGGCAGCAAAGCACCTAAAGAAGCTCGTTTAATTCCTAAAAATGCAGTGGCAGTAGCCTCTATAAATGCATATACCCTAAAGGAGAAATTAGCCAAAAGCGGTATCACTATCGATACTTTATTAGATAAAATTTTTGAGCAAGACTCAAGTGGGAAAGTAGATCGTAAAGCCATTGAGGAGTTAAGAACAGATGCAGGTATTAACTGGAAAAATGACTGTCATTTTTTTGCAGTTAATAATACTGAAAATACTACAACCTCTGTAAACATTGTTGCTGGTGTTGCAGGTCTATCCGACAAAACTAAGTTTGAAGCTTATGTTAAAAAATATAGCAAACCGGGTACAACTATAAGAAAGGAAAAAGACTTTGACGCAATTGTAATTGAAGATGATAAAATTATTGCATGGGACAAAGAAAACCTAATATTACTCTACAATCAATATGTAGCCAAGCCAACTTGGGATACTACCAATATGCGTTTTAATATCCCAGAAAAAATAGATTTAACAGCGAAAACAATTGCTATTACTACAAAACTATTTACACAAAAAGAAGATGAATCAATCGTAGCAGTGAAAGGTTTTGGCGATATGTTTAAAACTAAAGCCGATGGTTATTTATTTACAAGTACCAATAGTTATTTAAATGGAATGGCAGGTATGCCTCTTCAAATTCCAAAATTAGAAGAGTTGGCAAAAGATAATTATTCTGCTTCTACCTTATCATTTGAGGATGGTAAAGTATTGGTAACATCTACTACTTATACCAATCCAGCATTAACGTCTGTGTTGAAGAAGTATGCTGGTCCAACCGTTAATTTATCTTTACTAGAAAAATATCCCTCACAAAATATACAAGGTGTTTTTTTAGCCTCATTTAATCCTGAAATTTTCGGAGGAATACTTCAACAACTAGAAGTAGAAGGATTGGTAAATAGTTTTATGGAGCGTGCGGGAATCAGTAGTAAAGATTTATACGGCGCATTAAAGGGAGATATTGCTGTAATGTTCTCAGATTTTGCCATTACAGCCAATGATCCGATTGAACGTTCAGCAGAAACATCATTAATTGCCCGAAAACCATTTGCAAAGATGTTGATGAATATGCCGGTGGGTGATAAAGCAAAATTTAGAAAACTCATGCAAAAAGCAGCTGAATTAGGTTATGTTAAAAATACAGGCTCTATATATAAATCGGGCGATCTTTTACGCGCATTTGGATTTTATATAATGGGAACAGATGAGCATTTGATTATTGCTAGTGATTCTTTATTGTATGATACCTATACAAAGGGAGCAGCAAAAGCCACTATTGATCCAGCAATTAAAACTTATTTAAGCGGGAAAGCAGTTTCATTTTATACAAATATGGAAAGTATTTTAAAAGGTTTACCAGCTGGCAATGGAGGCAACTATGATAAATCACTTTCAACAGCAAAAGCTATTTTTAAAGATATCAGAGGATATACGAATAATATAAGTGGTAATAAAATAGAAACCTCGCTCGAATGGAGATTACAGAATCAACAACAAAATAGCTTGGTTACACTGGTATCATTATTCACCAATATTGCTGTTGATATGCGCGCTGTAGCAAAAAGAGAAAGAGAAATGGAAGAAAGGATTATTCC
>JBDKJW010000261.1:0-3191 GCA_039796395.1 Bacteroidota bacterium | reverse complement strand
AGTCTTATGCAAAAAAGCTTGTTATTGATATCAATTCATTAGCAAAAGAATACTCATGGGCTGCAATTGCTTCGAGCCTTGTAGATTTTTATGATGAAATCAGCATCTACAAATAAACCAAAACTTTTTCTTGTTTGTACTGGTTTAGGAATTGTACAACGAGGTTTTGAAACCTTTATTGCAGATTTGGCAGAAAAACTAGCAAGCGAACCTCAATCTTTTGATACCAACGTTTTTTCAGGAGGCACATACAAGACCCATAAATTCAAGTCAACTAAACTGTTTTGTATCCATAGAAATAATAGTTGGTTTAATAAATTATTTGGATTTTCAACTACATCCGAATTAGAGCAGATTAGTTTTTTTGTAAGTTTTATTAGGTGTATTATCTTAAATCGTCCTTCTGCTATATATCTTGGTGAATATAAGTTGTATTGTTATTTATTCAAGTTTCGACAATTGCTACAGCTACAGTATTCACTAGTTCTCTATACTGGCGGGCAGGTTAGTCCTGGGCTATTTGATCCTCAAAAAGATTATATACATCATATAACTGATGTTTATTATTCTGATTTAGTACGAGCGGGTTATCCCTCTAATCGACAGTTTGTATTGCCTCACTTTATGTCAAGTACTAGTGAAATAAGTACGGCTGCACCGAAATTAAAAGGATATAATGTTCAGGGGAAGAAAATAATTATTAGTATTGGCTTAATCGACAAAGCAGTCAAAAGAATGGATTGTTTTGTAAATGTATTGGCACAAAACGCTTCTTTATATTTTCCGATAATTTTGGGAGAATCAACAGTTGATACTCCTGAAATTGAGAATATGCTTATACGCTATTTTGGAAAGGGTAATTATTTTTTGGGTAAGGTTGAACGATCGGAGTTACATCAATACCTACATGAGTCTGATTTGTTTATGCTATTATCCCCAAAAGAATCTTTTGGCTTAGCTGCATTGGAGGCGTTATCTATTGGTTTGCCGGTGATTTGTTGCGAATATCACGAGTCGAAGTTTGTGCTTAAAGATGCGGCCTACCTAACTAATTGTACTGATGAGTTGTCAATCATTCAACTGTTGAATAAAATTCTTTCCGAGGATAATTCTTCTTTTAATAAAACGAAACGCATTGAGTTTGTGAGAAATAACTATAGTTGGGATGTTTTAAAAGATAAATATTTGGCAATGTTTAATGCAGTAGTTAGGGGATGAGCGTAAATAACTAGTGCCTTAATCTGAATAGATAAAATGAACAGAGTTCTGGTATTAAACAATTACTCAATCACTAGAGTTTTAAATGAAGTTAAAAACCATAAAAAGCCCAGCCATCATTTATATGGGGTAATGCAGCTAAAAGAAATGGGTTATGAAATCATTACTTTTGATACGAATGTACAATCAGTTTATTATAAATTAGGTAGGCTCTTATCCAAAATACCACTGTGTAATATTGGTGATTTATATCTTCAGGTTAAGGCAATTCAAACCAAGACTAGTTATGATTTTATATACGCCCCCTGCCAGGATGTAACCATTTTGTTAGGTGTATTAAATTATTTTAATTTATTTAAGAAGCCTATAATAGCATTGGCTCATCACCCATTTTTAAAAGGACGATTTAGAAAACTAAGAAGATACTCTTTGTACTTTTCAACTAGAGGACATCATCAATTCCCCTCATTGAGTAGCCAAGTGGCTGCACAAATTAATTTGATTGCAAAAAAAAATATTTCTTGCTATTTATCATGGGGCCCAGATTTAGGATATTATTCGTCTGTGAAGCAGTTGCATGCTGACACTGCTAAAAAGTATGATTTAATAGCAATAGGCCGAACTGGAAGAGACTACCTTAGTTTTATTAAAGCCATTTCAAACACCACATTAAAGGTGGGTATTTATTGTAACCGAGTATTTAAGAAAGAATTAGATCCATTTATTTCATCTAATATTTTTATACAATATTTAGAAAGTGATGAAGATTTTAATTATAAACAAATAGTGCAATTGTATACACAATCAAATATTCTTGCAATACCATTAACAAACGACGATAGTTTGTGCGGATTAACAAGTGTTACTGACGCTATTGGATGCAGTATGCCGGTATTGATGACATACAATAAATATATTGACTTAGATCCTCAAAAGAATAATTTTGGTGATGTTGTTGAGTACGGCAACAGTGAAGAGTGGATACGTAAAGCGTATCAAATACTCAATAGAATGCCAGATTTTACCAATAGTATGCCCAAAATTGCAAATGACTTTAATGTCAATATTTTTACCGATCAATTGGTTAAAATTTTTCAAACGATTAAATGAATATGCCATTTTGTTTTTTTCGATACTAATACCTACTTGCAACCGTAACGATTTTTTAAAAGGCTGTTTAGATTCTCTTTTGGTAAGTATCAACCAACTAGATAGTGTGTCTTGTGAAGTTATTGTATCTGATGACGGAACAGCAAATGAGTCGAGGAGATTAATCCAAGATAATTATGCTTTGGTTAAATGGATTGAAGGACCCCAAAAAGGCCCTGCAGCAAATCGCAATAATGCTGCTAAACTAGCTAAGGGAGATTGGTTGATTTTTTTGGATGATGATTGCATTCCAGATAAAAACTTAATACTAGCTTATTATAATCACATTAAATCTAATCCTAGTATTAAGATTTTTGAAGGCGCAATTCAGCCAGAAGGGCCAAGTAAAACTCCATTAGACTATGCTCCAATAAACATTACTGGTGGGCATCTTTGGAGTTGTAATTTTTGTATTCAAAAACAACTCTATGTTCAGATAGGTGGTTTTGATCAGTTATTTATTTACCCACATATGGATGATATTGATTTTAAAACCCGACTCCTAGCTGAGGAAAAATCAATTCTTTTTGTCCCTAAAGCTACAGTTGTTCATCCATGGAGAAAAATTACTAGTGGAATAAAACTAGGAAAATATCAAGAAATGTATGTGCTGTATCATGAAAAGCATAATAAGCCATATAATATATTGAAATTGCTTAAGGAAATTATTTTATTTCATTTTTCTATGTTAAGGAAGTCTAGTTTAATTTCTGATATTACTATTATATTTAAATCAACACTTGAGCATCTAATTATAGTAGTATTTAGTTGGCGGAAATGGATAAAAAAATATTCTCATGAAAGGTAACGCTGCAATACATTTT
>JBDKJW010000260.1:0-3203 GCA_039796395.1 Bacteroidota bacterium | reverse complement strand
GCGGCGGAATTGCGCGACTTTATTTTTGAAGGGGTAAAGTTTGAAGTTATCTCATTTACTATGGTATGCACAGGTAAAGGGTTTGACGAGCTAGGTATTGCAGAAGTAAGTGGTGCTTACTTTAATGGAGATGCACAGGCATTGCTGCGTAAATGCCAGGCTGGTACTACGGTAATTATTGATGAAATTAAAGTGAGAGGTCCTGGTGGAACTCGCGCATTAGATATTCCTATATCGTTTACCCTACAATAGAAGTATATGAAAAAGGTATTGTTTAGATTAGTGGTTTTGAGTTGCGCATTTATGAGCGTATACAGTGGTATAGCACAATCGAGGTACAGAACAGGTAGTACGGCAAAACCAGCTACACAACAAACTGCTACGCCTCCTCCACCTGCTGCAACCAATACACAACAGCCTGGGCCCAAAACAACGGGTAATACACGTGTTGCAAAAACCAACAGTAAAGTCACTGCAGCTAAAAACAATACGGATACAACGATAAAGAATAATACTACTACAACGCCCGTAACAGGATCATCACGTTATCGCCCGGGCAATAATACAGCCGCTCCTGCACCCGCATCTACTAATACGGTTTCAGGAAATACAGCATCTGCAGCAACAACAATTACTTACGATACTACTATTCAAGGGGGCTTTGATACCAAGCCAGAGATTTCTTTACGAAATAACTATGCGGTAGATCGTTCAAGGGCTGGAAAAGATAGAAAGCCTTTGGAGTATGAAGATATCAGGGAAGATGATGCTATTTTTAGTCATTTTGTTTGGAGAGAAATAGATGGACGGGAGAAGATCAACCAGTCTTTTATGTATCCGGGTAAGGATGATAATGGGGATCAGCGTTTTTTCTCAATCATTCTAAGCGCCATACAAAACGATAGTGTGGTGGCTTTTTCACCAGATAATGATCGCTTTACCATTCCTATGACGGCAAAACAAGTGATGGCTTTAACAGGCGGCACTTACGATACAGTAGAAGTTGCAGATCCGCTTACGGGCGTTGTTGAAAAAACAATTACCAAGAAGCCTAAGTTTAGTCCTGATTCTGTTTATACATTTCGGGTTAAAGAGCAAGTAATTTTTGATAAGGAATCAAGCCGATTGATTACAAGAATTATTGGTATTGCCCCAGTTGCTAAAATTGTTGTAGCGGGTAAGTCTTTACCTCGTTTATTGTTCTGGGTTTACTATCCGGATATGCGTAAAACCTTAACCAAATTTGAGGTATATAATCCAAAGAATTTTGCTTCTCGCATGACTTGGGAAGAATTATTTGAAGGTCGTTTTTTTGCTAGTTATATAACAAAAACAACCATGAATAACCCTACTGATAAAACCTTAACGGCGATGATTAAAGATCCGCTTTTTAGATTATTGGAAGGGGAGAATTTAAAGCAGAAGATATTCAATTTCGAGCAAGACCTCTGGGCATACTAAGTAGTTTGTAAATTTTTGAAAAGGGGCGGTAAAATCGCCCCTTTTTGCATTTTTTGCGAGAAATTTTAAAAATCACCAAGAAAAAGTATTGTAGAAATAACATTTACCCTTATCTTCACCTCGGTTTTTCATAGGATATTGGATTTTAAAAACGGGGCTGGATTTTTATCCTGGCCCTTTTTTTATGCCTTATCTTTCTGAAATGCGGCTACTAATGTTTTTGCACGATTTAACCCAACTACTTCGGCCAATTTTTCTTCAGATTGCTCTTTAATCCGTTTCACCGATTTGAATACCTTAAGAAGATCAGTAATACTTTGACTCCCAATGCCGGGTATATTTTCCAATTCATTCTTTAACGCCCCTTTCGAACGCTGATCTCGATGAAAACTAATACCGAAGCGATGTACTTCATCCCTAATTCTTCGAACCAGTTTTAACGCATCGCTATTCCAGGGTAATTTGATAGATTCTTGGTCTCCTTCAAAAAAGAGTTCTTCTTCATTTTTGGCTAATCCAACCAAAGTAGTTCGGCCGGTTAAGCCTAACTCGGTAATACTCTCCATAGCAGCGCTTAACTGCCCTTTGCCGCCATCAATAATTACTAACTGGGGAAAATCTACCCCTTCATCCTTTAAACGTTTATAACGTCTAAAAACAACCTCTTTCATCGTTGCAAAATCATTGATACCGGATACTGTTTTTACATTGAATTTTCGGTAATCATTTTTAGCAGGAATGCCATTTTTAAAACATACCATTGCCGAAACAGGGTAAGCACCTTGAAAATTCGAATTATCAAAGCATTCGATATGCGTAGGTACTTCGGTAAGTTGTAAATATTCTTGTAGCTCATACAATACTTTTTTCTGCTCCATATCCGATTTGCCTTCCAAATGCAGCATTCTTTTTTTCTTTAATTCAAGCTTGAAATACCCCACATTTTTTTGGGATAGATCTAGGAGCTTCTTTTTATCGCCCGCTTTGGGCACCGTTACTATAACCGATAGATCGGCACTTACAATCGGAAATGGTACAATTATTTCAGTGGCAATGCTATTAAATGTTTTTCTTATATCTTCTGCAACAAGCTCCAATACTTCTTCTTCTGTTTCTTCTAATTTAGTTTTTACAGGTATGGTATGAGTTTGTATAATGATGCCGTTTTGCACCATTAAGTAGTTGATATAGGCGAGGTCATCTTCCTTCAGAATAGTAAAAACATCTAAGTTCGTAAGATGCTTGCTTACTACTACTGAACTAGATTGATATTGTTCTAAATGGAGTAATTTCTTTTTTAATGCTTCTGCTTTTTCGAATTCGAGATCACTAGCATATTGTTGCATTGTTTTTTTATACTCCTGAATTACTGGTTGCAAGTTGCCTTTTAGCATATCTCGCACTTGCTGTAAACCTACAGTATAATCGGTTATTGTTTGCAATCCTTCACATGGACCTTTGCAATTACCTAAATGATATTCTAAGCATACTTTAAATTTACCGCGCTGAATATTTTGTTGGGTGAGTAATAGTTTACAAGTGCGAAGAGGAATATACTGCCGAATAAAACTTATAAGCTCTCTTACTTTTCCGGCAGAAGTAAATGGACCTAAATACTCGGACCCATCATTTATTTTTTTTCTTGTTAAAAATATGCGCGGAAATTCCTCTTTCTTAATAATGATATAGGGGTAGCTTTTATCATCTTTTAAATCAATATTAAAGCGGGGCTGGTATTCTTT
>JBDKJW010000259.1:0-4466 GCA_039796395.1 Bacteroidota bacterium | reverse complement strand
GAAGAAGATGTGTTTGTAGATACCTCAAAAACGGTGTGGAATTATTCTTTATTATCAGATGAAGATGTTACCAATTACCAAAATGGCACCCATTATCAGTTATATAAGAAAATGGGTTCACATTCCGTACAGGTCAATGGGCAATGGGGTATGTATTTCTGCGTATGGGCACCTAATGCTACTGCTGTATCCGTAAAAGGCAATTTTAATGATTGGAAAAATAATGAATATACCCTATACCCACGATGGGATAAAAGTGGAGTATGGGAAGGTTTTATACCCGATTTACCTTTAGGAGAAGCTTATAAATATTATATCGAAGGATTTGCCGGACGTAAACTTGATAAAGGAGACCCCTTTGCCAATTTTTGGGAAAGACGCCCACAAACGGCCAGCATTACATGGGATCTTTTTTATGCCTGGCAGGATGATGAATGGATGAAGAAAAGAAAAAAACAGAATGGGCTAAACGCCCCGTGGAGTGTATATGAAGTGCATTTAGCCAGTTGGATGCGCCCCGACAAACACAACGAAGAATCCTATAACACTTATGATGAAATTAGTAAGCGCCTCGTACCGTATGTAAAAGAAATGGGGTTTACACATGTAGAGTTTATGCCGGTAATGGAGCACCCCTTTGATGGTAGCTGGGGTTATCAATGTACCGGTTTTTTTGCTGCCACCTCACGATTTGGCAGCCCACAGGATTTTATGAAGATGATTGACACCCTTCATCAAAATGATATAGGGGTGGTGCTGGATTGGGTACCTTCCCATTTTCCATACGATGCGCATGGCCTATTTATGTTTGATGGTACTCATACTTACGAATATGCTGATATGCGTAAAGGATTTCATCCGGATTGGAATAGCTATATTTTTAATTATAAAAGAGGCGAAGTAAAATCATTTTTAATAAGTAGCGCACGCTTTTGGTTTGATGTTTTTCATATAGATGCCATCAGAGTAGATGCGGTTTCATCCATGCTAAAACTCAATTATTCAAGAAAAGAAGGAGAGTGGGAACCCAACGAAATGGGGGGAGATGGAAACCTAGAAGCCATCGCTTTTATAAAAGATTTAAACGAAACAATTTTCCGCGATTTTCCAGATGTACAAACCATTGCAGAAGAAGCAACCGATTGGCCAGGTGTAAGCCAACCTACATTTGAAGGGGGCTTAGGCTTTGGTATGAAATGGATGATGGGTTGGATGCATGATACCCTCGATTATTTTAAACTAGATCCATTAGCTAGGCAGCATCATCAAAATAAGTTTTCGTTTAGCATGATGTACTACTACGACGAAAATTTTATGTTGCCCTTCAGCCACGATGAGGTAGTGCATGGTAAAAGTCCAATGCTGTATAAAATGCCGGGCGATGAATGGCAAAAATTTGCAAACCTGCGTTTAATGTATACTTACATGTGGACGCATCCCGGCGCTAAACTACTTTTTATGGGGGCCGAATTTGGCCAAACAAACGAATGGAATTATAAATCCGAATTGCAGTGGGAACTGTTACAATTTGACGCTCATCGGTTACTAAAACAATGTGTAAGCGATTTAAATAAACTTTTACAATCCGAAAGTGCATTGTATAAAAACCAATTTTCGCCAGCAAATTTTGAATGGGTTGACCTTCATCATCGAGGAGAATCGGTTATCGCTTTTACTCGCAAAGGCTTAGAACCAAAAGACCAATTACTCATATTGCTAAACATGACGCCAGTAGTAAGAAATGATTGGGAAGTGATAGTTTCGGGTAAAGAATATAAAAAAGAGATATTTAATAGCGATAAGTTAGATTATTGGGGCACAGGTAAAGTTTATAATCCCGCAATTAGAAGCGAATTGTTGAATAAAAAACAACAAACATATCGGCTTTTAGTAAATTTACCGCCACTAGCTGGAATAGTTCTGAAATAATACTATTTTGGAGAGGTTTTGGTTATTTTGATAGCATTAAGATTTGATTAGTAAAACTCAATACATACTTTTAGTATGAAAACAGCATTTAAGTCCAATCCAAAAAGAAACCCTATGTCTACTAAACTATTACTAGTAATGGCCTTGCTTGTAACTCAAATTACAACAGCGCAAACCTCCATTAGTACCTTTAAGGCCGGAACCGATAGCGCTGATTTTTTTCTTAAAAAAGGATTACAAGAAAAACAGAATGGAAGAAGAATGGAATCGCTCAAAAACTTTGAGAAAGCCGCCCGTTTCGATTCCAGTAGTAAAACCATTATAGCAGAATTAGCCGCTGCTTATTTAGATTTACGTAAGTATGCCAATGCCCGATTAATGTATAAAAAATTGGTGTACTTAGGAGAGGCCACGCCAGCCAATTATAAACAATTATTAACCCTATCCTTTCAATTAAAGCAAAACGATGATGTACTGCTTTATGCTGAAAAATTAAAACAAGCCGACCCAAAAGAAAAAATAGCCTACTACTTAGGCAAAGTAAATTACGACCTTGAAAATTATGGCGACGCCATCAAGCATTTAAATAAAGCAGAAAGCGAAGAACCCACCAATGCCGAAGTTCCATACATGATAGCCCGTAGTTATGCAGACATGACTAATTACAAACTTGCCGTTCCTTATTTTCATAAAGCCATCGCATTAGATTCCAGTAAAAGCCTATGGATTTATGAATTAAGCCTTATTTTTTATGCTATGCACGACGATAAAAATGCACTAGCCTACATGCTAAAAGCGGGAGAAAAAGGGTACAAAAGAGATAATGACTATTTAGAAAACCTCTCCATTGCCTACCTCAATGTGGGACAAATAGATAAAGGGGTAGAAATGCTGAATGAAATACTAAAGCGCCGCCCCAGCGATTTAAACATCTTGAAAATGGTAGCCGAAGCCTATTATAATAAAGGCCGTTACGAAGACGCCATAAATTATTGGGATAAAGTATTAGAGTACGACAAAGAAAACTACGCAACATTATACATGATAGGTATGGCCTATCAAAAAAGTGGAGGAAAAGATAACAAAGAAAAAGGTATTACACTTTGTGATAGAGCCATTCAATTAGACCCCTCATTAGCTAGTTTAAAACAAAAGAAGATGACGATGGGTTTATAAAAAATAACTTTTACTAATTGACAGTATCTCATAAACTGTGTAAGTTAAAGATATAAGGGTTTAGCTTATTTTAAAGCTGAACCCTTTTTTCAAACATTGTTAAGAACTGATTTAGGATGATACCCCAATTTTGTATAGGCATACTCCATTTTTTGGTGGCTTCTCTTAAAGCCAAATATACCGATTTTAAGACGGCCTCATCTGTAGGAAAAGACATTTTGTTTTTGGTGTATTTTCTGATTTTTCCATTCAGGTTTTCTATTAAGTTAGTGGTGTAAATGATTTTTCTTATTTCTAAAGGGAACTCAAAAAATACGGTAAGCTCTTCCCAATTATCTTCCCAGGATTTTATGGCGTATGGATATTTGCTGTTCCAATTGTTTTTAAAATCTTCTAAAGCTGCTTTGGCTGCTTGTTTTGTGGGTGCATCGTAAATGAGTTTCATGTCTTTTGAAAATGCTTTTTTGTCTTTCCAAACTACATATTTTGCTGCGTTACGTATTTGGTGTACCACGCAAATTTGTGTTTGTGATTGCGGGAAAACATTTTTAATAGTTTGGGTAAAACCATTGAGGTTATCAGTAGCTGTTATGAGTATATCTTCTACACCTCTTGCTTTTAAATCTGTTAATACGCCAAGCCAAAATGCGGCACTTTCGTTTTTGCCAAGCCACATGCCCAATACTTCTTTTTTACCGTCTCTATTGAGCCCTACGGCAAGGTAGATGGTTTTATTAATGACTTTGCTGTTTTCTCTTACCTTAAAAACAATGCCGTCCATCCATACAATTAAATAAAGCGGATCTAAGGGCCTGTTTTGCCAGGCAATAATATCGCCAGCTACTGTTTCTGTAATTCTGGAAATGGTTGAAGTGGATACATCAAAGTGGTAAACCTCTCGTATTTGTTCTTCAATATCGCTTACACTCATGCCTTTAGCGTACAGCGATACAATTACATTTTCTAACCCATCTACCATGCTTTGGCGTTTAGGTATTATCATCGGGTTAAAGGTGGCGTCTCGGTCTCTGGGTACTTGTATTTCACTTTCTCCAAAACTGGTTTTGATGCGTTTTGTGCCGTAACCATTACGGGCATTGGTGGTAGCACTTTTTTCATGCTTGTCGTAACCTAAGTGCGCATCAAGTTCGCCTTCCAACAGTTTTTCAATACCCCGTTTTTGTAGCTGTGCTAAAAAACTGGTGAGCTCTTCTCCGGTTTTAAACTGCTTTAAAAAAGCATCTGAAAGCATTTGTTCTTTGTCCATAAGTAAACTGTGTTTTTTAAAATTAAAAAAATAAGTCCTTCAAAGTTGGGGTACCCCAACTTTGAAGGACTTACACAGTTTATGTTATACTACC
>JBDKJW010000258.1:0-3239 GCA_039796395.1 Bacteroidota bacterium | reverse complement strand
TGCTAATTTGAACTAATTCTCACAATTTTTACTTTTATTTGAAACTCGCCCGATTATTTAATGCTGAACAAGCAGACCTTTGAACAGAAGATTTGAAAAAAATATTAATTATATTGTTAATAGGCATAAGCGTAAGCTTGCAGGCGCAGCGCAGCTATAAAGCTAGCAGCGTGCTAAGCACGGGCCGCTGGGCGAAACTGGGTGTTACTACAGAAGGTATCTATAAAATAGATATTGCCCTACTCAACAGATTAGGATTTACTAGCACCAATATTTCTTCGAGCAGTATACAATTATTTGGCAATGGTGGTAGCATGCTACCCGAGAATAATGCAATAGCCCGCATAGACGATTTGTTTGAAAACAGTATTTGGATAGAAGATGGTGGCGATGGTATTTTCAACGGCAACGATTATGCCCTATTTTATGCAGCTGGTCCTCATCAATGGAATTACGACACCACATTTAATTACCAAAAAAATCTATACAGCGATACTGCTTTTTATTTTATTACACTCGGTGCCAATGGAAAAAGAATACCTACAAAAAATAATATGGGCACACCCAATTATTTCTGTACCGAATACAATGATCTTTTTGTATACGAACCTACTACCATCAACCTACTCAATAGCGGTAAGCAATGGGTTGGAGATATTTTTAGTAATGCTTTTGGTGGAACCTCAACACGTAATTATGCCATCAATTGGCCGGGCTTAATTACTACAGAACCTATATCCATCAACACAAAACTCGTAGCAAGATCTATTGGTGCCAGTTCCTCATTTTCAATTACAGCTAATAATCAAAATCTCCAAAACCTAACACTACGGGGCGTTACGGGCGATTTATTAGATGATTATGCCATAGCCCAACAAAGCAAAAAATCTTTCCTTTCATCTTCCCCAAACATTACAATAAATATACAATTCAATAGCACCGCAACAGGTGCCACAGGTTGGTTACAACAATTATTAGTTACTGGTAAAAGAACACTTGCATTTACGGGTAATGGCTTTCTTCGCTTTAGCGACACAAAAACGATTGGTGCAAACAGGTTCACCCAATTCACTATTGGTAATGTGCCTACGGGCACAATCATTTGGAACATTACAAACCAGCTTACCCCCTATTCCCTATCCCCTATAACCTCAAGTACAAGCCTCACTTTCACCGACAGTACTCGCTCACTTCAAGACTACATTGCTTTCACACCCTCCATGGCTACAACGCCTATTGCATTAGGTAGCATAGAAAATCAAAACTTACATGCTTTAAAAAATATCAATGGTATTATTGTTGCGCATCCAAGTTTATTAGCTGCTGCCAATCGCTTAGCCAGCTTCCACCAACAACAATATGGTTTGGTAGATTGGGTTATTCCTTCTACCCTAATATATAATGAATTTGGAAGCGCCCAATCCGACCCAACAGCTATTCGCGATTTTGTAAAAATGATCTATGATAGAAATCAATTCTTAACCAATTATAGCCCCTATATTATTCTCTTCGGCAAATCTTCCTTCGACCCTAAAAATAGAATTGCCAATAACAGCAACTTAGTACCCGGTTGGCAAACAACTGAATCATTTAATCAGCTTACTACTACTACATCGGATGATTATTTTGCTATTATAGGAAATACAGAAGATATAAATACGGGTCTTGCGAATGCAGCTATTAGTGTAGGAAGATTTCCTGTATCTACACATACGGAAGCGATGCTGATGGTTGATAAAATCATCCATTATCATAGCGCCAATAGCACAGGTAATTGGAAGAAAGAAATGATTCTGATTGCAGATGATCAAGATAATAATTTACACTTGACTGATGCGGAAGCTATTGCGCAAACAGCAACAAGCACGCAAACTTTTTTGCATATCAATAAAATATACCTCGATGCCTTTCCATTGGTTGCTGGTGCGGGTGGTGCGAGTTACCCCGCTGCCAATAATGCATTGGTCAATAATTTATTGCAAGGCGCATTAGTAACTAATTATAGCGGTCACGGTAATTTTCAACGTCTGGCACAAGAAGCCATTTTTAGTAATGCGGAAGCAAACAAACTCAATAACAAAAATAAACTGCCCTTATTCATCACAGCTAGCTGCGATTTTGCACCTTATGATGACCCTACTAAAAAATCGTTGGGCGAAGCTTTATTATACAATAATGAAAATGGTGCTATTGGTTTATTAACCACTACCCGTCCGGTTTTTGCAGCCAGTAATATAACCCTTAATAAAATTTTTATTCAGCAACTTTTTACAAAGCAAAATAACCAATATCCTACCCTTGGTGAAGCCATTCGTCGCGCCAAAAATAATACGATCAATCAAACAGGAGATGCATTGAATAGCAGAAAGTTTGCCCTCTTAGGCGACCCTGCCATGAAACTGGCTAATCCTTTATACAGTATTCAATTACAAACAATCAATGGCATACCATTCAATAGTAGCGATAGTTTACGGGCAGGTATTCAATATTCGCTTACAGGTGTAATTACAGATGCTGCGGCTATTGCGCAAAATAATTATGAAGGTGTATTGGCATTAACTATTTATGATAAGCCGCAAATACAACAAACATTGGGGAATACGGCAGGAAGCAATAAAGTAAATTATACTGTACAAGAGAATAAATTATTTAACGGGCAAGCAACTGTTCGTAACGGACAGTTTACGATTCAATTTGTGTTGCCCAAAGACCTGAGTTTTGGTACGGGAAATGGCGTCATAAGTATGTATGCAAACACTACAACTAATAAAGAAGCCAGTGCTGCTTATGCTATCAATATCAGCAATACAAGTGCATTTACTAGTACGGATACCCAAGGGCCAGCCATTGATTTATTTTTGAATGATAGCTTATTTAAAGCGGGTGGGTTAACGCATGAAAATCCGATACTCATAGCAAAGCTTGCCGATAGCTCGGGCATTCATGCAACGGGTAATAGTATTGGTCATGATATTGTACTTACAATAGATGGAGATACCCGCAATAGTTTGGTATTAAATAGTTTTTTTACCGCGGATATTGATCGCTATCAATCCGGTACTGTTCGTTTTCAATTACCCACTTTAAGCACTGGTAATCATACCCTCAAACTAAAAGCTTGGGATCTTTTAAATAATTCAAATGAGGCAGGTTTATCATTTACCGTTGCCCAACAAGATAGTTTACAAATTAGTGCTTTGCATAATTTTCCTAACCCCTTTGTTACGGGTACTTATTTC
>JBDKJW010000257.1:0-3273 GCA_039796395.1 Bacteroidota bacterium | reverse complement strand
AGTAACATACAGACTATTGGCCGTCCACTTTTGCACCCTACTATTGCCTGCATCTAATACATATATTTCTCCAACTGCATCTACCCAAACATCTACTGGCTTATCGAGTTGTACAGCATAAGCTCCTTTTCCATTTCCCCCTGCAACCGTTTTTCCATAAAAATTATTAGGCGTGTATTTTTGGATACGATGGTTACCAGAATCTGCCACATACACATTGAATTGTTGATCTACAAATACGCCTTGCGGACTATTCAAACTCGCCGAATCACTTCCCTGGAAACCACCTGCAATTGTTTGTCCGGAGGTAGCCCCCTGTGCCCATTTTTGGATACGATGATTACCTGCATCGGCTACATAAACAAAGCCATTTGCATCTACCCAAACATCTCTAGGATTACTCAACTGATTTGCTGCACTTCCATTTCCATTACCCCCAGCTATCGGAAAACCAACTGTAGACCCAGGCGCAAATCGCAAAACCCGATTGTTATTACCATCAACAACAAATAAATTACCAAAAGCATCCATACATAAACCCGCTGGCCTACTTAACTGATTATTGCCATTCCCATTGCCATTACCACCAGCAATTGTTCTTCCATCCGGGAAAGCTTTTGAAAAAGCAACTATTCGTTGATTAACCGTATCAGATACATAAATTTCACCTGCATTATCTACCCAAACACCTGCCGAACCTGTTATTCGATTGGTAGTAGGTGCTGAATTATAGGTACCACTTACAACTGGTATAGCGTAATTAGTCCAACTAGCTGTTTGCTTTTGTGCAACCGTATTACCAAACTTCCATTCAACAATAAACGGACTTCTACTGAAGGTAGCTACCAAATTACCATCAGAAGCGCATCGAGGCCCAGTAATTGATACAAATACACATTGTGCATTCACCGCAAATGCGCTAATAAATGGCATAAGCAGTAAACCTAAAAAACGATATGTAGTTTTTTTAGTCAATACGCTTTATTAATAATACAGGTTTTCATTTGGGCGAAAACATATTGTTTTCCCCATGGGGGTACGAAAAAAACTATAAACCTCATAAGCCGGATTCTGTTTCAACTCCATCATTTATCTTGTTAGACCATTACTGGGCTAATCTTGCTGCCTACCCTGGATCTTGGGCGAGCAGCCCTCAAACGATCCTTTACATGGCATTACAGTACCTAAGGTTTACCCAGGTTCATTGTTACCAACAAACCTCGTGAGCTCTTACCTCACATTTTCACCTTTACCCCGCCGCTAAGCGGGGAAGTAATTTTCTGTGGCACTCTCTCCCACCTAGGCGGGCCGGCCATTAACCGGTAGGTTGCTCTGTACTGTCCGGACTTTCCTCCCTCCCTAATTACTGGGAGAGCGATGGCTCGGGTTTATAGCGCTCGAAGATACTGAATAGCGGGGCTTGCCAACGTAGAAGCGGCTCATTTATGATGAGGAACAAGAAAATACCTTCTAGTTTGTATGCTAGTATATGTCTGGCGTTCTGCACGAAAGAATTAAAAATCCTTTAGTGGCTTTGTGTGGTTGAAAATGAATTGAAACAGTATCGTTATACCAGTCAGGTTGAATAGTATCATTATAGTTGCCTGGAGGCAATGCAATAGAGTTTATCATAAAAGAATCATTGCTATACCCTTTTATGTGAATTAAAACACATGTAGGAGTACCATTTTGTGCTTCAAACCTGAAGGTGGTATCTTTAAATTCAGTTACTTCAAATACTGCTGGTTTTTTATTGGAGCAACAAACTAGAAAAAGCACAGGTATACCTACAGTAAATATTTTATTCATCGAATATTATTTATATTGAAAGAATACCTGTGTAGCCCCATACCCAAAACGGCTATCATACTGATTGATAAAATGCTTTACTTCTTTTCGGGTTTTTAAAAATTCATGTACTTCTTCTCTTAGCTTACCGGCCCCTACCCCATGTATAACAATCATTTCGGCTTGCTTATGCGCAATAGCGATATCCATCCATTTTTCTAGTTCTGTTAATTGTAAAGTGAGCATTTCAAAAGGGTTCATTTTTTCCCAACTATCTACCAGTTTTTCAATATGCAAATCAATAACAGAGCGAGCAGGTGGTAATTTTTCTTTGGCTTTAGAAATATCATACACTTTAAACCCTTTAGCAGTTAAACTATCTAGTGGGAAATAATCAGCGGCTTTATCGGGATAGGTTTCAAATAATAGAAAAGAAAAAGTAGGTTCATTGCTTTCTTTCAATGCTTCTACTTTTTGAAATATTTGTTTCGGGCGAAGCTTAAGTGATGTTTCAAAATGATCGGCTTTGTGCTTTTGTGGTTTTATTAAACTAAAATCGAATTGGAAAGAGGGTGCATCATTTACCGCTTCAAAAGGAATATCATGCAAATAAAAATCGTGAAAAGCTTTTACTTCATTGATTAGTCCGAAATTTTCTTCCCCATTAAATAATTGACGATAATCAAATTGTAAATCATGATCGGTTTTATTTACCAAATGAATCTTCAGCGTTTCAACTACTTCATCATTAAAATCGTCTAATGAAAATTTAGGTAGAAAAGAAAGCCATACCCCATTGGCTACTTTTATTTGATTAGGCTGTGGTTTTTCTGCAGGAACCTGATCAATATATATTTTGGGAGTAACTTTTTTCTCAGGAACAACTGGCTTTTTGGTAAATCGATGGAAATAAGGAAAATCAATCTGATCCATATAGGCAGGAAACTTTACGCCGCGCACTTCTATCATCACCATCTTATCATTAATGATTTCTACAACTTTTCCTTCTTCGTTGCTATGTAACACCAGTATATCGTCGCCTATTTGATATTTCAATTGTTTGCTAGTTTGCTGTTTGTTTTCCCGTATGCAAAATAAATCACTAAGCCTAAACCAAGCCATCCCCCAAACCAAGCCCAGTTCATGGCTGTCATGCCGGTTAGCAGGTACATACAAGTAGTAAGACCCAATAGCGGAACTAAAGAATATTTTTTTAAGTAAGTTATTACCGACAATGCAAAACAAACTAACCAAAAAATAATGGTAGAAATACTATTAGCTGTAGCCGTATTGAGAAGATTAGTGATATAATGATTATCAAAATAGTTAACTATGGCAAACGCAGCAACCACAATAATGGGGAATAGATATTGCCCATTTACGAAAGGCAAATGAAATTTACCTTCCTCTTTTGGCCTAGATGGAATTAATAATACACCCCCGCAAACCAATACAAAAGCAAATAAGGTGGCAATACTGGTGAAA
>JBDKJW010000256.1:0-3277 GCA_039796395.1 Bacteroidota bacterium | reverse complement strand
CTAGCTATTGTTAGCGGTTTTCTTGTGGATGCCACGAAAGGCAACTCCCCATTTTCGCCAATCTCCACAACAGTGCCAGTTGGAACTGTATTTTTAAACCGAATATTGCCGTTGAAGATTTCCAAATCAGTTTCTAATGCGATTAAACTTTGTATGTAAGTGTCTGAGGTATTGAAAGAAAGCCCCTTAAATACTTTGCCCCCTACCGTTCTTATCTGCCCTTGAATCAACGAGCTTAATCGAGAGCTTACAGTAAAATCAAACCCTCCCTGTGCTGGATTTCCGTTTTGGTCTGTTCCAGAAACATAGTTAAATCTTGGGTCGGTTGTAATTTCGTCGGTAATTACAACAGTCAAAAGTGCTGGTTTTGTAGCTAAAAAACTTACTTTATCTTCAAAATAACAGTTGTCAAAAGTCAATGTGTCAGCTCCGCTATTTATGTTTAATGAACAATTTGCATCTATGAACGAATAGCTAATTTTCGCATTTCTTACATTACCATCATTTTGAATTTCGCAATTGTACAGAGAATGTCCAGCCGTGTCTACTGTGGTAACGAATTTTGAATTAGCAACTACCAAACCATCGCCTACTGCACCACCAAAACCAGAACTCTCTGCTACTTTAGTGCAGTCTAAATAAATGCAGTTTTTGGCGTGGTGGTAAGTGTTGTAATTAGGCAAGTTATATCCCATATCGTAACCTTTGAAAACTATGTTTTCAGCATACCAATCAGCCCCTCCATTGAAAGGTCTATTAACAGCTTGATTTGTTGAAACTACTACATCGTAATTGTCAGAATCACCAAGTAATTTAAAATTATTGCTTGGGAATGATGCGTTTACCAAATCATTTTGATAATCAAAAGGAGCGACTACAATTGTTTGCTGAGTTGAGCCACTTAGTGCATTTTTAGCTTCTAAAATAGTCTTAAATGGGCTTAATGATGTGCCTGTGCCAGTAGTTGCAATATTTCCATTAACAAAAAAATGGTTAGGCAAATCGTTACCGCTTAAATCCTTGCCTCTCTTGAATGTGTATGAATAAGCCATAATTTTAATCTATAAATGTTTCAAAATCTGATACTTCCAAAACTGGTGAAAATATCTGATAAGTAGTTATTATATTGTCTTTCAATATGTTAATTCGATATGCCAAGTGTATTGTTAGTCCTCGACTTTGCAAATGTAGTAAATCTTGACCAAATCCTTGCAGTGGTTTGGATGGATCATAAACAAAATCAGGCAAACTAACAGCCTCTACTTCGCCATCAAAAGGAACTCGCCAGTTGTCGATTAAACTATATGAACCACCGCCATTGTGGATAAAAAAACCATCGTAACCGCTTGTATATTCGTTGCTTATAATAGTGTCAATTTCTTGCAAACCAGCAACTAAAATAAAATCAAAATCGTACTTTTTTTGGTCAATTATGTAGCTCTTACCAGAATTTACACCTATTGTAAGTTGCTCAATACCAACTATTTCACCGTCTGTAACCGTAAAATCTAAGTAAGTTCTAAACAACTCCGCTTTAATTACATTCATTTGATTAACTGCCTGCATCTTTGTCGCATCTCGCATAGATATAAGCAAGTTAGCATCTGTGATTAATCCCTCAATGTCAAAGCCAGTTACGCCATTTTCAACCGAAACTAAAACAGTTTCTTTGTCGGTTGCTTTACTTAAAAGTGCTTGATTTTCGCAAATACAAGCAAGTAGAAGAGGTGTTTCAGTCAATGAGTTATCAGCAATATTCAAACCTACTGTTACTTTAATTTCAGTTGGCGAAACTACTGTTTTTGCTACGTTTGTAATCACTCCATTACTACCACCAACGTCTGCCTTACTGAATTTGAATAAGTCCACGTAATCAATTTGCTTAAACTCATATTCTTGAATTAAAGCCTTGAAAATCACTTGTATTTTTTCAGAAACCCCAAAGAAACCACCTATATTTTTAAGCGTAAACTCAACGGAGCAAGGCTCTGAGATTGCTATGCCATCAATAACATCACCGTTTGATCGCTTGTAAATGACATTGCTTACTTTGTATTTATTTTGCCCTTCGTTTAAATTTTCATTAAAGAAACCGACATTAGATTTAAAAGAGAAATTCCCAATTTTAGCCGTATTATTAAATTTTTCTTCCGTTCTAAACTCAGTTCTTACCCAGTAATTTAATGAATTTTGACCGATGTAATTATCAGATTTGAATAGTTTATGGTAGTTTTCGATTTCTGAAAGTCTATAATCTTGGAGTAAAAAACGATGGATAACCTCAAAACTTTGTCCGTTTGGTTGTCCGTAATTTTTCGCAACTGGAGGCACAAAAGTACCTGTTTTTCTCGCTGAAAAAGTGCCATAATTGCTGTTTATAGCTGATTTTTGAAATGAGTTTTGAAAACTTGTAGTTAAATTCTTCACCTCATGTGACATAGTTTCGCCATCTAGCCAGCTGGTGTAATTTTCAACGATTCCTAAACCGAAGCTATATTTTAAGTAATTTAGTGGGGTCGTTATAAAGATATAATCTGATTCAGAACCACCAGAAAACTCACCATATTGAGGGTCTCCACCAATACCATTGAAGTAAATAGTGTTTTCGTTTACCGCATTTATCTCAAAAACTGATATGTATGGAATCGAATTTGTGCCTTGATGAAACGAAAGTAAATCACCAACAGCTACTTGATTCTCAATAAAATTAACAGAATTACTAGATAAATATTGAGAGGTGAAAATATAATCAGGGATGGCAAAAGCTGAGAAAACATCAATCTTTATTGTCGCCTCAATTTCTTCATAGATATTACCAAGCAAGTCCTGTGTTGTGTCTCCAGCAGTCCTTATTAAAGGTCTAAATTTTACATCCCTTATATTAGAGGTCGTAGCCATTTATTTCTCTATTATCGAAAAAATTTTATTCACAATTTCGCCAGCCTCTTTGTCACTCTTATACCTCGACAAGTCGGCATAAGCCTTCACCCCTATTTCTTCAATGCCATCTCTTAGCTCTTTTTCAGCCTCTTCACGAGTTTTACCCTCTTTAATCGCTGTTTCGATAGCGATGTTTTTCAGCTTTAAAATTTGATTTGCTAAGTTATCTAATTGCTTCATATTCAACTTCTTTAAGGTTTATTACCCTTTTTGTATCTTCTATAACAAAATCACAAACTGCAAAATCATGGTCATAATCCCATTGAATTTTTGTAAACCGCCCTCTTTCACCTTTTTTTGTTGCAAAATAAGGATTTTTTAGGACTTTTTGGTAATC
>JBDKJW010000255.1:0-3292 GCA_039796395.1 Bacteroidota bacterium | reverse complement strand
GCTCAGCACTTACACCAAAATGAATGACAAACTCTTGCTCAATACTATTTACTTTTTTTTGATTCTGTAAGCGCGCAATAGTATGGATAGTGCTCTCTATTGGACGGGAAGCAAAGAAAAGAAGCTTATTAATAAACTTAGCTTTAGGATCTCTACCAATTGCAATATGATCAACCTGCTCTAGTGAAACTTTGGCTTCTTCCAAACAAAATTGAATAGCTTTTGAAGGAAAGCCTGCCCAATGCTTAATTCTTCTAAAACGCTCTTCTTCTGTAGCAGCAACTAATTTTCCATCCACAAAGATGGCAGCAGAAGAATCGGCGTGATAGGCATTTATTCCAAGTATTACCATATTACTAAACTAACTAAACAATAATTTATAGTCCGACAAATGATTAGTATCATTATAATGTTTCTGTGCTAAAATAAGTGCTCCATGATAATAGGTTTCAAATTCCGCATTATCCGTAAGTGCAATTTTATCTATTGATCGCGCAGTTTCTACTACACTGTTAATGGAAATATTCCAACCAGCTTTCTGAGCTTCCAAGTTATTCCAACTCGTAAACTCGCTGGAAATAACAGGCCTGGCTGATGAAAGACTTTCAACAATGGCATGACTAAAATTTTCGGCCTTACTTAATAAAATCATAGCATGATACTTATTAATAATTTCACCTACATTACTCGGCTCATAAGCACCGTGGTACATAATTTTAATATTACTGGGCATTGCAGCTATTACAGCACTACAAGATTCCCAATAATCATTTTCTTTTACTACACCGTATATATCCAATACAATGTTTTGCTTACATAAACAAAGCGCCTGTAATAAGTAATGCAAGTTTTTTTTGGGGGTGATAATGGATGCGTATACTACATGTAAGTTTCCTTCTTCCTTCCATAAACTGCTGGGCTTATCAATTGGTTTTATGGATAGGTTCGGAATTACAATCGTGTTTCTTTTCCCCCACCCCAACTGATTTGCTTCTATTTTTTCTGCTTCGGAGGTAAAATGCCAGGTTGCCTTACTTGTAAGTTTACCAAATTTAATCAATAATAAATAGAAAAATTTCTTGAATGATTTAACTTCTACAGCACCTTTCTGCAACATGCCTCTTGGCGCAATAATAATTTTTTTATATTCAAAACTACGCAACGCAATTAAAGGATATAGTAGAAACTGAAGATGCATAAAACCATTGATATAAATAATATCAGGGTTAACTGTTGCAAATAAACTTTTCCATTTATTTATGCTAAGTTTTTTCTTATCGTCATACCAAACCTGAATATTAGTATTATCAATTTGGATAGTACTCCATGCATTCAATTGAATACCAGCCAATGGTTTTCCTTCTCCAAGATCGAATCCACCCGTTATAACATAAAACTGACAATGATGATCTAATGTAGCGACCAGGTTCTTCAGTGATTGTATAATGCCTCCAGCTTTATATGCCGGGTAAAAGAATTCGTAGATGATGAGAATTTTTTTTGGTGTATTATTTTCCATCAAAAATGCTATAAAAAATACCCTCTTTCATTTTCCTTTTTAATTTTATTTCATCTACTGTTGCTATGTAATTAGTAGGTTCATAATTATTCGCAAATTTTTGCTCAAGGTTAGATTCTTGCAAGTTTACTTTAAACCAACCTTTATTTATTCTAAAAATTTTATAGCCTATCTTTTCTAAGTAATTCGTTACTGCTGTTGGATAATCATCGTGTTCTTCAAAAACTATGTGCTTTATTTTTTTTTGCATAAGCAATTGTTCTGCACCATGTAATACATTAAGTTCATAACCTTCAACATCTATCTTCATTAACTCAATATTCTCGTTATCGATTAGTTGATCTAGTCTTTCTGTTTGAACAAGAACAGAATGATCGCTTTCGATATTTGCGAGGTGTCCGATTCCATCGTTCATATCTTGATCCTTAGGTATTTCAAAATAAGATGATGACTGTTTATCTGATAGGGCAATCGGGTATAAGCGAATTTTCGTATTATTCATATGACTAATATTTTTTTCCAGAACTGGTATTAGTTTTGGGTTTGGCTCGAAACAATATAATTGCCCATTTTCTTGAATACGTTTAGAAAGAAGCAAGGTTGTATATCCGATATTTGCACCAACATCAATTACAAAAGACCCAGGCTCACATAATCTCCATAAAACGTCCGATAAAGCAAGATCGTATATACCTGTTTTATATATTGATTTACCAATATTATCTGTATACTTAATATACATTTTATCTCCCCAAACTAAGCTTACCTCACTAAACTCATTGTTAGATTTCTGCAAAAGTTTTTTGAATACATTTCTTAGCCTAAAATAATATTCTGGTTTTTTAAAAAAGTGGAACAAGTTATTAATATTACTGATAAAAAAATTACAAATTTGCCAAAGTATCTTCAATATGTGTATTCAACTGATTGGCGAATCTTTCAATACCATACAAACACATTATTTCTTCCCAATCGTTTTGCTTTGAAGCTTTCTTTTTAAAGTACTCCTCTTTAATGGCCACTGCAAGCTCATGTACATTATCTGGATCAACTAATCTACCATACTTACCATAGCCAAGTGCTTCGGGCGTGCCTCCTGTATTTGCAGCGATGATTGCCATCTTACTTCGAATAGCCTCAATAAAAACAATTCCGAAACCCTCTCCTTTACTTGGCATTACAAACAGATCAGCCAATTTACAATATGCAGGGAGCAACCTTTCTTCTATAAAGCCTAAAAAAACAACATTATCCTGTGTTCCATTTTGGGATGCCAATTGTTGTAATCGCTGATATTCATCTTGCTCATATTTGCCAACTAATAAATACAAGGGCTTCAGTCCTGCATGTTTTACTTCTGCCAATGCTTGGATTGTTTGATCGAATCCCTTATAAGCATCCTCACTACAAATTCTCCCAATAGATAGAATTATAGGCCTGAACGAATCCACTTTAAGTTTATCGGCGAGTAACGTTAATTCATCAGCATTAGCTTCGATTTCTTTATAAAATGGATCAACGGCATTTAAAAAAACAAATATTTTCTCGCTTGCCACGTCACTATTAGACTCTCTTAGCATTCGTTTGGTGAACTTACTTACACATAATACTCTATTAGCGCTTCTCATCATGGCAGAATCTAGTCCAGATAGTGGTTTCCACACTTCAACTCCATGTGTAAATACAATAACTTTCATTCGCTTATTCAGCAATTTCATTACACAAACTAGCGGTGCTAAATTAATATGCCCAACGAATAGCAGATCAGTTTTT
>JBDKJW010000254.1:0-3304 GCA_039796395.1 Bacteroidota bacterium | reverse complement strand
TAGGAAATACAAAGCTCTCATGTTATTTGATGAATTTAACTACTTGATTGTTTATTCTAAGTAAGTATAAGCCTTGCGCCAATTCTGCTGTATTGATGGTGGCAGTGCCGTATGGTAAAAATATGCTTCTCTTTATTTTCATTTATCAAAAAATGATTTTTTATGTAAATATTTTTACTCTAAGTTAAACATAAATTTCACTAAATACCAAATTATTCCACCGAGTGATGCTATTTAAATATCAACAAGGTGTTTATAACTAGGCCAGTCTTGCCGTTGTTCGTTTAAAGAAGCAAAAGATAAAGCTAATTTTCTAAATTCAGGAATACCAAAAAAAAGGAACATAACCAGTAGTTATAAACTATTATTGCCTAATGTTGATTTTACATTGAAGCCAAAACTGATGTGATCGCGCATTTTGAATTGAGCGATCAAGAAATTCAACAGATAAAAACTAGCCTCCCCCATCAAGAGGCCATACTTTTGCCCTTATCGATTCCCATTTATGATCAAGCCAATCAAATAGTGTGTACTGTTAATGTAAATTGGCAATTAAAAAATTGGCAGGCTGTGAAAACAATAATTTAATCAGGTAGCTTGGCCTTGCCTTCTATTCAACCATCACCCGCTGCGACTTTTGACCAACCTGTATCAAGTACAATCCGGGGCTTAGGTCTTTTATTGACAAGCGTGCATGCCCATTTTGAAACAATACCCTTTGCCTGTTTACCAATTGGCCTGTGGCATTGATCAGGCTTACCCATACCTCCTTACTGATGCTACTATTTAAAACCAAGTTGATCACATCACTCGCAGGGTTGGGGTATAAACTCAATGCTAAGGCCTTTCCTCCCAAATCATTAATACCTATGAGACTATCGCATACGCTACCCTCCACTGCTCCCAATTCATGATTGATGAAGACTGCTATCGTTGTTTGCAAAGGTGCAGGAATGGGATAGGTATTAACGGTATAATCTAGGCTAGCCCCATGCTGGTTAGGAAGGTTGATGCACGAAAAATAAGGCAAGCCAGCGATACCAATCAATATTTTATCGTCAGGGGTGGGAAACATGCTTGTAAAGTAATAAGCAGTGGGGCCATAGATGGCAGTATCTATTAAGGATACCGTGTGCACCTGATGTGTATTAAAATCGAGCTGAAATAAACCCGATGCCTTCATGATATATACTTGACTCCCATCTGGACTTATGAGCGGCCGAAAATTTATTTCCGGCATTGGTAGTAAATTGGCTAAATATACACTATCATAATTATAAAACAATCCGGTGCACCGGTCAAATTCCAGCAGCCCTACTCTATTTGAATCAGCAGATGACAATTGAACAAACTTATCACCACTTTTTGAAAATACAGATTTAAAGTCCAAAGCACCACAATTATTAATGCAATCTTCAAACAAACCTATTCTTTGTTTTAAAGGTGCCAGTGGGCCTTCTGGTGTAAATAAAGTTGTAATAAAGGTGTCGGCCAGGTAACTATGCCCCACCACCCACCAATCGCGCCCATTGGCGTGTTTGGTGCATTTCAATCCGCTCATAAACTCACCCGTCATTAATAAATTGCGCTTGCTCACCACTGCACCACGGCCGCTATCGGCCGTGATATCTACTATGGAGTAAAAAACAGAGTCGCGCAGGGCCCAAGGGTAGGTGCCGGAAGTTGAAACAATATAATACAAGCTATCATCAAAACTAAATATTATGGGTGGATCGCCCATAATAGGAATATAAAAAGGGATGCTATCATAGATGAATTTATTGGATAATGTATCGCCATTTAGCATTACTTGACATGAAGCATTAAATACCCTATTACCATCTGAGAATAATTTTAAAACGCCTCCAATGCTAGAGACATTAGAATAACGAGGATGCAAATCAATTGTCACACAACTATCTGTAACTAATTTGCTGACTAAGTTGAAATTATACACTTTTTCTTCTGGAAATGAAACTATATTTAAAATTACATTTTGATTTCTTTGGCCATAAGTATGGATCATGAAAGCCATCATGATCAATAGGAAATACAAAGCTTTCATGTTATTTGATGAATTTAACTACTTGATTGTTTATTCTAAGTAAGTATAAGCCTTGAGCTAGTATTGCATTTATTACAGCTGTTCCACTCTCAAGTAGTACTTTTCCACTGTAACATTCACTACCCTTTGAATCTATTATCTCAAAACTATATACACCACTTAAACTTTTATCACCCATTAATTGAATTTCATTGTTATTGACCTTAGCACTCATTGGACTTATTCCTTTTTGTTTTGCCTTTCTATATTGATAGCCTTCTAGTGCGCACATTTCATTGTCATTATATTGGTAATCATACCCTAATGCATCTAGTATTATTCGCGACTTAAAAACTCCCCTTCCTCCACTCACAGGGCATTGATTGGCTATGCCCATGACCGTTTCTAGTTCATAACTGCTTAGCTGGTAATCATGTTTTAATATTTTTCCAAAATATATTTCATTGGCTATGATTTCATTTTGTTCTATTAATTTAGAAGTATAAATGGTAGCTAAATTCTCAGCTGCTATTTGATCAAGCATTTGGTGATAGTTAGCAGATAGCGATTGGAGGTTGGTCTCATCGCTGTTAATCATTTGATTTAACTCAGTATATAATTGATTGATGTTTGCAGTGGCTATAGGGTCTGCCATTAGCGCATCATAATCTGAATACAAACTGATGATACTGTCCATAGATTGTGCAATTAAAGAATACCTAGCACTACCCTGCTGCAGGCCAGTAAGCGCTAGATCAAATACTTCACCTACCTCATCACTCTTTTTATCTATATCGGCAAGTTTAAATACATTTTCGCCAATATAGGTGTTATAAAATGATGCAAAATCTAGATTGGTTGTTGCAAGACTTACGTCTTTTAGCATTCTTTCTAGCAAGTATTTTTTATTTTCATATTTCAACTCTTCATTAAATTCATCGAACTGGATTGAATTATTTATTACGCCTTGATCCGTAGGACTTGAATTATATGAAACATTTGAATTCGACAATCCAGAAACGGCAAGAACACAGGCAGGAATGTAATGAAAGTTGCCACTCCATGGGACATTAGTTAGTGTTCCATTCAAACATCGGGTTAAATCTGGGATGGAGAAAGTTTGATCTAATATACTAGTTGGATTTGTACTCGCTATTGGATAACAAACTGGATAACTTGGATTTTCATAAAATATAGTTCCGCCTGGTTGAATACCATTTAACTGATTATTTGCTTGAGAATTAACTGCCCAATTAGAAC
>JBDKJW010000253.1:0-5551 GCA_039796395.1 Bacteroidota bacterium | reverse complement strand
TTTGATAATCAGCAGTCCACCCGAAAAATTTTTATCCATCGCTAGTTGGGTGAGGTACTTATCAATGTTTCTGCAAGTATCATTGGCAATTACAACATGCTTTGTTGAATCCTCATAATCACTAGCGCATAATGGCTTAGAGATAGAAACACATAAGCCAAAAATAACGGACGCAATAAGATATATTTTATTCATTCTACAAATTCAAATTTTATTTTTGTGGATCAACTATTTTCATCAGAAATGTGAAACTACTCTTTTTCGATTATTCCTTTTTTTATCTTTTGCCTATATACACTTTCATACGGATGACTACCAAAAGCTTGCTTATTAATCGGTTCTTCTGATGCGGAACATGAGAACTATGTTCATTTAAGCTCTGAAAGTATTATTTTTTTTTGCTTAAGCGTGTTTTTCATTGCCTTATCTCTGATTTTTGGGTCATCGCTGTTTATTAAGTCAAAATATTCAAGTGGAACAACCTGCCATGATAAACCATATTTGTCTTTACACCACCCACAAGCGCTTTCTTGTCCACCGTTTGCCGTTAATGCGTTCCAATAATAATCTACTTCAGCTTGGTCTTTACAATTAATAACGAACGAAACAGATTCATTGAACTTGAAAAAAGGGCCAGCTGCCAAAATATTAAATTCTACTCCATTAATTTCAATGATTGCTGTTTCAAAATCTCCTCCGCCAGCTTCTGGTGGATTTTTATATTTCCGATTGTCTTTAAGTTTACCGTCTTTGAAAATTGAAAGGTAATACGCTGCAGCAGCTTTAGCGTCGGTTGTTTCAATCCAAAGCGAGGGTGTTATTTTTTGAACTATTCTATTTTTATTCGTTTTGATGGTGTCATTTGTTGCTAAGGTTTGGCTAATTGAGTTGTTAGCGTTATTGGAATGGCTTGAATTTTCACAAGAGGTTATCAAACTAATAACTATTGTTACAAGAAGTAATAATTTATTCATAAAAAGGTATTTGATTAAAAATTGCATACATCGGGCGATATTCTTCAGACCAACTTTTGCAAAGCTGATGTTGGCTGCTTTACAAGTTAGAAATTTGTTGCATTAATTAAACCCAATTTTACCTTTTACCGATTCAAATAATTTCTTTGAGTTATAACCAACTCCATTTTTAAAAACAAAAAGCACTTTTCGTATATCACTAATATTTTTTGAAGGGTCGCCGTCAATAACTAAAAGGTCGGCATTCTTTCCGACTTCAATTGTTCCAATTATGTTATTAAAACCTAAGGCAATGGAACCATTTTGAGTAGCAATTTTTATCGCTTCTAAAGGTGTAAAGCAATCAGCTTCCACTAATAATTCTATTGCTCGCCAGTTGCCATAACCAGCAAGTGTGCCACCGTTTCCTGTTGGGTCGGTACCAACCGTTAACAAACCGCCCATATCATAAAAAAGTTTTTCCATCGTGGCAGCTTTTGGAAAAGCCTTGTCCCAGTCAGTAGGTGCTACGCCTGACTTAACAGCTACAAATCTTTGTAAATAAAAATCCCTTGTATCAGGAGACATAGCGTTTATTGCTTCTGCATCAGGCTTTGGTTGTGTAGTTGTATATCCTTCAAATACTGCCAGTGATGAAGTTATACCCACCTTTTTGTCAATTAAAAATTGCATGAACTGTTTTACACTATCACTTTGAGCATCAAGGTTGCCTAATGATTTAATGGCAGTGCCTGTAGCAGGGCGTTCATTTTCTTTTTTGTCAAACACAAAATCTATGCTGGCGATAAATCCATGCTCTAAATTATCCATACCTAATACAGCAGCTTCACGATAACTAACCATATCCATATGCCCTGTTATTTTTAATTTCCTTTTGTGTGCCGCATCAATAGCAGCCTTTAGTGTTAGTTTGTCGACACCAACATATGCTTTAAAAGAAGTGAAACCCTGATCAGCCCAATAGTTTACAAATGCTGCTGCTTCCTCTGGCGTTTTGCTTTCTTTCATTTGTGAAAATATAGCAGTCTTTCCTTCTATGTAAGGAGCTGTCAGTTCCATGGTAGGGCCGGGAATCAGTCCAGAGTCAATATCTTTTTTTAGGCGGAAGTCAGAATAGGGTTCAATGCTACCGCATGTTCTGATTGTTGTAGCTCCCGCTGCTAAATAAAGTCGGGGAAAAGTAAAAGGCAGTTGTTTTAAGGTGAGATAACGAGAAGTAATTGAGTGTGCAGAAATATACATGTGTTCATGCAACATCACTAAACCGGGCATTAAGGCTTTTCCATTTAAATCAATTGTCTTCGCAGCTTTTGGAATGCTGGCTTTTGCATCATCGCCAATCCAAACGATTTTACCATTACTAATGATAATGGTTTGATGAGGCTTGGCATCATTGCCTTTGCCATCAATAAGTAAAGCATTTTTAAATACATTAATGGAGTCGTTGTACTCAATGTATTTTTTTGTTTCGTCACTAAATTTCGGTTGTGCAAAAACAGGAGTTAAAAAAAATGCAGCAATAATGAAGATGATTAAAATTCTGTATATCGTCATGTATAATTGTTTAGTTTTTCAATGTTAAAGCTTGTCCGAATGTATAGCAGCCAACGATTAACGGCTTTGCGTTGTGGCGGATTTGATGCACAACTCTTTATATTAGCACTTGCCTCGCCATATTACCAAACGGCGGTTCTAGGCTGGCGTTCCTTTTGACGTGGGTTACAATCATTTTATGACGTTGGTTTGTGCCATTTGTTATTAATTATATTGTTTTCAATTTAGCAATGATTTTCAACAATGCTTCGCGGTTTTTGGCTTCGTGGTAAAATTTGGGTAGTTTCTCCAAAAGTGTAAAACCAGAACGGTCTTTATGTTCTCGCAAAGTGGCTGAAATATAACGTTCTAAATACTCCAGATGTTTGTCGTTGTATGCCCAAAAAGCTTCATTCCTGAAAGGCGCTTTTAACCACAGTTCTACCTGGAAATAGTGGTTTGCAGCCGTTTTTATTGTGCCATTTTTAATTGCTGTTGTGGCTTCTTTGTTGTAACCGCACTTGGGGCAAAACAAACGAGCCATTTTATTTTCAAAATTCACTTTAGCCATTGCTCTTTTGGCACAAGATGGTTAGCCCACTAATGCAAATACCATGATATGCGTTGGCAATTTCTCTATATAGCCTCAAGTGATTTGTTGAATTCTGAAGTAAAATAAATAAAAAAAGGGTTTAAATAACATCCTATAAAACCTTTTTTCCATCTGTTACATAAACACTTGTGCTGGTTGCATAAGTTCCGCCATTGGGGCCCTTATATTTTAAATCAAGATAAAATGTCTGATAGCCTTTTTTGGGGAAAGAAATTGTAAGCTTCCCCTTATTTTGGGAAAATACAAAAGAAAAAGAAATCAGATAGATGAATAAAAACAACGAAATTTTTTTTGTGCTAAATTTCATAATTTTTTTTAGGCTGATTTAAAATCTGTTTAATAGTGGTACGGAAAATACCATACTTATTTTGAAGTTGTCGACATCCAGATCCTTGTTCTAAATACTCTTTAATGATTTGCTCTTTTAAATCCATAAAATGGTCGATTTTTTATTCAACCAATTTCAGGACGAGACAAACTGATGGAGAAGATAACAACAAAAAGCTAAATAGAATTACGTCTGTCGAACCGCTGCTGATAGCGAACAAAAAGATGAGGACTTATTCGTCAGCCAGCATAGCAGCACCCTTTTGTTGGCAGCAGTTTTATGAATTTTACTACACTACTTTAATTGGATTTTTTTACAGGTTTAAATTTAAGAACTTTTAAACCAATTATGTCTCCAACATAAATATTGCTTTTGCTGTCAATTGCAATATCATGAAACCAGCAGGAAGTTCTATTAGTAGAACCGGTTGCACCAAAGTGAGTGGTGGCATGTTGAGATGAGTCAAACTCAAAAAAAGTTGAGCCGTTCACTGTGCTGTCAGCTTTTTTCCTTGGGTCGTAGTCAATTGCAAAGAGATTATTGTTGTTGTCAATTGAAACCGATGGAAGTTGTTGTACTTGCACATTGTTTTTCAGAACCTTTATAAAATGACCCGAAGTGTCAAATAATTGTATTCGGTTGTTCTGCCTATCAGCAACATAAATAACATTTTTGCTGTCGATTGTTATTCCGTGCGGTATTATAAATTCTCCAAGCTTGTTCCCATAAGTACCCCAAGCTTTCACAAATCCTCCTGTTGAAGAAAATTTAACAACCCTGCTGTTACCATAACCGTCACTTACATAGAAAGTACCATCATCACTAACAGCGATGTCGGTTGGGAGATTGAAATGCAAAGAATCATTCCCCGGAACTTTTGCTGTTCCTACTTTCATAAGTAGTTTTCCTTCGTGTGTGAACTTAAAAATCTGATGAAGCCCAACGTCAGTTATCCATATATTGTTGTCTTTATCAACTGTCAATCCATGAGGCATTATAAAAAAGTTTGAACCCCATGAATTAATCATTTTCCCCGTTTCATTGTCAAGCTCAAGCACTGTATTTTGTGAAATAAGTGAATCTGGAAATGGCTCAGTCCACTTACGTCCAGTTCTTTGAAAAACAAAAATATGATTGTTCTTATCAATGCCTACGCCTGTTGGTTGGCCAACGATATAGTTTTTGCATGTTTGATTCCATACAGTGTCTAAAACATAACTAATCGCTTGCGATTTGAATTTTGCAGAATCGCTTTGTCCATTACAGGATAAAAATGGAAAGCTAATTAGAAGAAAATAAATTATTCTCATTTTATTTCAGTTAGATATTTGTAGAGGGTCAAAAAAAATTACCCCTAACGTACAGGGCTTGCTGCTGTGCTGGAATTTATTGATTGTCCAGCCCGGAACTGCTGCTGATGTTTACAACGTCCAGCCACACTTGCACAAAACCCAATGTTGTAGGCAGGGCATTTATTCGGATTTAGTCTGCTCTTACAAGAACTCTTTTCCACGTTTTGTGGTTGCCAATAATTAATGTATCTCCTTTAAGTGTAAATGGTCTTTTTTGGTCTGTGTCAATATAATACGGAAGACAACCGCCTTCTACATGATGTGTCACAACTGAATTTGCCAAGTCAACTGAATATGTACCAAAATACCCAAATGAATTTTTCCAAACAAAGTCATATAAATTGATTGTGTATTTTTTAGTTGAGTCTTCTGAAATCTTTAGAGGAAATTCGGAAGAAATATTTAAGTTGACAATATTGTTTTTAGTATAAGTAAAATATCCTTTGGGGTTTTTGCCGTATGGATACTTCCATTGACCTGTTGTGGAATCTAAATCGGTAAATTCAAGTAATCGCCATGTTCCTACAATTGAAGTTTGCTTAGAAGTGGTTTGTCCAAACGAATGAGCAAAAGTTATACCAGTAAATAGCGATAATAAAAAAAGTCTTTTCATTCTCTATATTTATTTTGATGTAGCAATTTGTCTTGCCTACAACGTAGGCGCGTTTGTGTAATAAGGGGATAGCATTACTGTTTTAGTTTACACGCGGGTTGCAAGAGTAAGTTAGCAAGATTTTTGAAGTTAAACAAA
>JBDKJW010000252.1:0-3319 GCA_039796395.1 Bacteroidota bacterium | reverse complement strand
GTAACTTATTGAGAATTCAGGCCCAATTGAATTTCTAGTTGTTTTTATTGCTTTTGTTGTACATTGATAACATAATTAGTTACCTTGTTATTACCCATAAGCATCATTTTACTAATTGCCATTTGTATATTAATCGCTTTAATAGCCGTTGGTAAATGGCATCCCTTTCTAGCTTTGCTATCAACTTCATTTCTTATTGGTTTACTTGTTGGTATGCCCCTTACCCAAATCATCAGTGCTATTAAAACAGGCATTGGTACTTTATTAGGCGATTTAAGTATACTACTTGTAGTAGGTGCTGTATTAGGCAATATTATTGCCACAACAGGAGCTGCAGCATCACTCACCCAGATGCTCGTACGATTCTTTGGAGAAAAAAAATTACCCTGGGCCCTACTTTTTACCGGGTTACTTGTTGGGATCCCGCTGTTCTATAATGTGGGATTTGTTATACTCGTGCCGCTTGCTTTTGCATTAGCAAAAAAAACAGGCCTACAACCACTATACCTTGCCCTACCAATGCTAGCTGCACTATCTGTAACGCACGGGTTTTTACCACCACACCCATCCCCTACGGCTATTGCTACGCAACTAGGTGCATCTACTGCAGATGTACTTAAATATGGAATGTTAATTGCCTTTCCAGCTGTATTTGCAGCCGGACCATTATTCTCCAAACAGTTTAAAAATTGGAAAACAATATTGCCTCCCACATATCAGCAACTAAATGCAGTATCAAAAACACCAAATAGTTGGATAAGCCTGCTCTGCACCCTACTTCCGGCTGTTTTATTGGCAATCTTACCTATGCCTGCAGAAATTGCACTCTTCGCTTCATTAGTCGTTGCCTTATTATTACTATGGTTGCCTTCCTATAAAGAACAAGAACAGCTTAGCACTACATTCTCCGAAGCTATTAAAACTATTGCCCCAATATTATTTATCATTGCAGGTGCAGGTGCACTAAAACAAATTTTGATAGAAACGGGTGCTAGTAACGCTATTGGCAAAATGATGCTTCAATGGAAACTACCTCCCTTGGTTCTTGCTTGGATGGTTACTGCAGCCATACGTGTTTGCATCGGTTCAGCTACTGTTGCAGCCTTAACAGCCGCAGGTTTATTAAATAGTATGATCATTACCAGTAATGTATCACCCACTTTAATGGTATTAAGTATTGGTGCTGGTTCTTTATTTTGCTCGCATGTAAACGACTCTGGCTTTTGGATGTATAAAGAATACTTTAATTTATCAGTAAAGCAAACACTACTTAGCTGGACGGTTATGGAGTCGATTGTTTCTCTTGTAGGATTATTGGGTGTGTTAGTATTGAATACAATAATTTAAAATGCCCAGTTATGATGTTGAAAATTATCTGTATCCTTATCCTTCCACATAAATCCATGTGCACCAAAATAATCTCTTTGCGCTTGAATCAGTGACGTAGCTAATACTTTTTGTTTGTATTGAAGTATCGATTGCAAAGCCTCACTAATAATGGGTATAGGAATTTCAGTTTTAATACTATCAGCAGCTAGTTTTACTAAACTTGAATAATTATGCTTCATCACTTGTTTACAATATTCTATTTCAAGCAAATTATCGGTTGTTGTAAACCCTGCTGCCAAAATATCCATTAGGGTAGATCTTATGATACAACCCGATCTCCAACCATCTGTAATCGTTGCTAAAGAAACTGTTGGCCATCCATATTCTTTGGCTGCCGCCATAATTAAAGCAAAACCTTGTTGGTGATTCCAAATGCGTACTAGTTTATACACTTCTTCTATTAGTTCCAAAGAAATATCTAAATGGCTAGTATTCATGTTCTTATTTTTCACCCCCATATATTGCTGTACCCATGCTCTTATGGCTAAGTTTCCAGAAAGAAAACGAGCATTCAATGCTACGGTAAACATACCCGAAGGAACACCTAGCTTAGCTGCTTCTTGCGTAGCCCAAGATCCTGTTCCTTTTGCATAGGCTTTATCACTAATCAAAGATACAATGGGTGCACCACTATACGTTGTTGCTAAAATATCAGCAGTAATCTGCAACAAATAACTCTCCAAATCTGTTTCATTCCACTGTTTAAAAATAGTAGCAATCGATGCATCATCTAATGCCAATCCAATTGATAGTAAACTGTATATTTCTGCGATTAATTGCATTTCACCATACTCAATAGCATTATGTACCATCTTAACATAATGGCCACTACCTTCCGATCCTATATACGTGCAACAACTATTACCACTACTATTTCGTGCTGCAATACTCTTTAATAAAGGAGCAACTATTTCAAAAGCTTGTTTATCGCCACTTACCATCATGGCTGGCCCTTTTAACGCTCCTTTCTCTCCACCAGAAACACCGCATCCTAATAATTGTATGCCTTGGGTTGCCCATTTTTTTTGAAGCATTTCCGTATCCTTATAAAACGCATTGGCACCATCCATAATGATAGCTCCATCAGATAGCTGAGGCACAAGTGCTTCTAATAACATCGTAGTAGCTTCACCTGCTGGAAGCATCATAAATATAAACTGCTTATTACCTAAGCTTTTTACAAATGCATTTAGCTCATTAAAAGCAAGAGCGGTTGAAAGTACAGGGTACGCCTCAGTTGCATATTTGGCAACCAATTCTTCTTTACCTGCAACCTCTCTATTATATATACTCAATTGCCAACCCTTATCAGCCATATTTCTGGCAATAGCCGTACCCATAATACCTAATCCAATGATACCAATTCTTGAACTACGCAAGGCAACTGATTGCTGCATAAAAATTACTATTTCTTCCAAAGAAAGAGATGTATCAATTTCAATAGCTTCTTGCGGTATTTCTAATGTGGCCAATTGAGATTCCAATAAACTAGCCGGCATATAATGATGTTGCCTAGCTTTTAATCGATCTTGGATAGTTTCTTTATTTGCATTTAAAAAAAACCACTCTACCGCTGATAAGCCATCAACTAGAAATTCTCTGTATTTCGCTTTAAGTGCAGAGCAAGCTATTACAGCACCCTTACTGCTACCTGCCGCTAAAGCAGCTGAATGTACTTTTGCTAACCAAGGCCATCTATCTTCATCAGAAAGCGCTATTCCTTGCTTCATTTTCTCGATATTGCTATCTGTATGTAAATCATCCGCATCTATAAAAGGTACACTTAACTGTTGGGCCCATATTTTACCGATTGTAGTTTTTCCTACACCCGCCACGCCCATTAAAAAATAAATAGTAGCCATATCCTTAAATGTACATCAATATTAATGCTTATAGATCGCCTTTACTGCATATTTTTCTTCCTAACAAA
>JBDKJW010000251.1:0-3321 GCA_039796395.1 Bacteroidota bacterium | reverse complement strand
AATTTAATAATACAAGGAATTCAAATTATTCGTGAACCCAGTGAAGAAGAATATGGTACTGTAGCCGTGTTTGAAGACCTTTATGGCAATTATTGGGATTTAATTCAGTATAAAAAATAGTTATGAAAGAAAATATTGCATTGATCGAAAAATTTTATACCGCTTTTCAGCAAAGAGATTATTACACCATGCAAGCTTGCTATGCCGATAATGCCATTTTTACTGATGAAGCATTTATTCATTTAAACGCCACAGAAGTACGCGCCATGTGGGAAATGTTGATTAAGCGAGGTACTGATTTGGAATTAAGTTTTAGTAATATTACTGCTACAGATAATACTGCCGCTGCGCATTGGGTAGCCAGTTACACATTCTCTGCAACTGGTAGAAAAGTAATCAACAGAATTGATGCTCATTTCGAAATTAAAGATGGGAAAATTATCAAGCATACCGATTCATTTTCTTTTTATAAATGGAGCAGTCAGGCTTTAGGAATGCCAGGCATCCTTTTGGGCTGGACCAAATTCTTTCAGCAAAAAGTGCAACAAAAAGCCAAGATAAGTTTACAAGCATATATGAATAAACAGGGTAATGAAACCAATTAGTACTTCTCGCTTAACTCTTCGGCCTTTTTCCATTGTTGATGCATCATTTCTAATTAAATTAATGAATGCGCCCAATTGGCTGCAATATATTGGCGATAGAAATATCAGATCCTTAGCAGAAGCCACACATTATATACAAGAAAAGCTCATCCGTTCATATAGAGAGCTGGGATTTGGATTATTACATGTATCTATTACAGCTACAAAAACTCCGATTGGCATGTGTGGCTTGGTAAAAAGAAAGGGATTATTTTATCCCGATTTAGGATTTGCCATTTTACCTGAATTTGAAGGCAAAAGTTATACATCAGAGGCCATTGAAGCCGTTATGCTATTTGCTTTACAAGAATTAAAATTAGAGGCTATACAAGGCATTACCACGGCAGATAATCTAGTTTCTATTCGCTTACTAGAAAAAGCAGGCATGACTTACAAAATAAATACCAAGCTACCAGATAGTGAGAAGGATTTTATGCTGTTTTCTACGAAAACTGTTTAACTTATCCCCCCCAATCTCTAATTTTTCTTAAACAAACTGCGAAGTTTCGCAGTTGACTTCACATTGCAGGAAACGTACTTTTATACTCACATAAAAAATCCGCTTTAGCGTCTATGATATTTTTTAAAAACCTTAAATCTTAAAAAATGAAAACCTCAAACTACTATCCTCCGCAATTACTTTAGTATTCTTTATAAGTTGCAAGAAACAGGATGTACAACAAAAAGATGAAAATGTGCTAACTGAAGAAAATAAAACACTTATTCTCAGTTATATTAAATCTGAGACAAGTTCGTTAAATACTAGTGATCGTAAAAGTATTGATTCTCTAGTTAACATGATTGATTGGTCAGCCTCAAAAACTAGAACTACAGGTAACACTTCTTTCGCTTATCTACCAACAAAAGATAACACTGATCACCTAAGCCTCTCGGTTTGGATAAACACGAGTAAACATAATGTTGATTCTTGTAACATCTCTGTGATTAACCCAAAGCTAAATGGAAGCACATTAGATGAATTTGAACAAACATTTAAAAGCCTAAAAAAAGAAGTAGTTCAAAATGTAGCTAGCATTACAGAATATTCATTATCAAAAACCTTTAAATATGAATATGGTTTTAAAAATAACAGTTACGACTATTCAAAGTTTATACAAGTAAAAGGTGGTAATTCAAGTAGTCAAATAAAAGTAAATGAACAAGTATGTACTGATTGGTACTTAGTTACTACACATGCGAATGGAACACAAGATTGGGTATTTTTGTATCAAACTTGTACAGATGACTGCAGACAAACTTACATAGGTGACTTAAAAACTGGTACTAATATTATAAAATCTATGGGATGTAGAGGTGGCGGAGGAGGGCAAACTCAAGCTGATCCTGCTTGTGTAAACGAACAAATAAATAACTTTTCTTTAGAAGAAAATAATTCATTCCCATCAGCTCAATCAGTTGGATTTGATATCGGAGAAATTAATTCATTTACAAAATATAAAAACCCTAAATGGAAATGTTTTACTGGTTATGGTGGATGGACTCTAATTTCCCAAGAAACAGGAATCGTAAAGCTTGATGATCCCCAAACAAATCAATGGTCATGGGTATCTTTATCCCACTCAGGTATAACAATGGAGGGTTCACCAACGCCAGGAGTTGCTATTTCATTCAGCCAAGGATTTGGAACTCCTAGTTTCACACCAGAAACTGCATCAAGTTCAACAGTATTATACGCAGGCATGACTCTAGATTATTCCGTTACTTATACATTTGTCTGTAACTGCGGAGGAATCACATCCGCAATTGTGCCGCCAAAAACAAAAAATTATACATCACAATATGGATTCTGGAATGCAAAACCATAAAAACCATTCTAATCATTCTATAATCAGAGCACTTTACCTTGCTCTGATTATTGGGTTCATTCCTTTGACTTCTTTGAGCAATACAATTAGAAACAATGACTCTGTAAAGGCTCTATACGTCACTTATGATTTCCCTACTTCCATTGTTCAAATTAAGGGTAAGAGTGTAATTAAGAATGAGAAAGACACAATAAAAATTTTTAAATTTAATCAAAAAATACTCATAAAACTGTATGCAAAAAGTGATTTTGAAACAGGCAATACGATTGCTAACTCTGAATCAGTTTTACTATATAAGAATAATTCTAATTTGGGCTATTTCTTTCCAAAAATTACTGACACAAGTAAATTTAGAAATGTCAAAGTTGATTCATTTATAAATAAGCTTTCAATTGGTGCTGAAAATTTTACACTAGCTGATACAGCATTTTGGCTTGAGCAAAAAAGAAATATTAAAGAGGATGAAGAAATGGCAGTAGTTCGCAAATTCACTTATAAGCGGGAAAAAAATTCAACTACCCCAGATACATTATTGTATTTTTTTGATAAAAAATTTCTTCTACAAGAAGATGATATCTCTAGGTTAGCTAACTCAAAAAAACATGGCTTGCTAGTGAAAATAATCGCAAAATTCAACCCACAAATAAATTCAAAAACAAAAGAAAAAATTCCAGGCAGACAAATAGTTTTGAAAATTTTGAGGCAACCTGACATCCAAAAGCAAGACTTTAAAGAAATGCATTATTTTGATCTCCTAAGATAGGGCTAGCATCGATAGCAAACTATTGCTTCACAAACTCCGCCACAGGGTCTCCAAACGGGCGCATACTAAGTCGATCAATTTTACCTGC
>JBDKJW010000250.1:0-3339 GCA_039796395.1 Bacteroidota bacterium | reverse complement strand
GAGCGCGGAAAAAATCAACTCAAACAATGGCCTTATAGCAAGAAAGTTTTTCTTACGCATCCTGGAGAAAAAAGAGAAGCACCTGAAGCGGGCGAAATTTTTGTACAACAAGATTTATTAAATACACTCACTAAATTAGTAGCAGCAGAACAAGCCGCATTAAAAAATAAGAAGACGCGCAAACAAGCGATACAAGCGGCTTACGATCGTTTTTACAAAGGAGATATTGCAGCTGAATTTGTACGCGGTGCGCAAGAACAAGGGGGCTTAATTACAAAAGAAGATTTAGCCAATTGGAAAGTGAAAGAAGAAGAACCGATGAGCGTTAATTATAAAGGCGTAGAAGTATATAAATTACAACAATGGACACAAGGGCCCATGCTTTTACAAGCCCTCAATATTTTAGAGAATTACGACCTAAAAGCAATGGGCTATAATTCACCAAAATATATTCATACGGTTTATCAGGCGATGAACTTGAGTTTTGCAGATCGTGATTTTTATTATGGAGATCCCGCCTTCAATAAAGATCAACCGATGAAAGGATTGTTAAGTAAAGAATATGCCGCAGCGCGAGCCAAAGAAATTGATCCAGAAAAAAACAGGGCCGATATTGGTCCGGGTAACCCCTATGCTTTTGAAGGAAGAAATAATCCTTATACCGAGTTATTGAAAAAGCGAGCTATAGAATCTGATACAACAGGCAAAAGAAATTTTGTGCCTGCCCACGATAATAACCAAACCGCAATGCTATTACAGGAGGAGCAGTATATGGATCGTTTATGGCGCGGCACAACGAGCGTAGAAGCAGCGGATAAAGATGGCTGGGTGGTATCTATTACGCCTAGCGGCGGATGGCTACCAGCTTGTATTGCGGGCAATACGGGTATTGGCATGAGCCAGCGGATGCAAAGTTTCGTATTGGATTCAATCATTAATCCATTCAATGTAGTAGCACCTGGTAAACGCCCGCGTGTTACCCTTACGCCCACGATGGCATTGAAAGATGGAAAGCCTTGGTTATCTTTTGCGGTACAAGGAGGCGACACACAGGACCAAAATTTATTACAGTTCTTTTTAAATATGCAAGAGTTTGGCATGACGGTACAACAGGCAAGTGAAGCCGCGAATATCAACACCAATCAGCTTTGGTTGAGTTTGGGTGGCGCTAAAATAAGCGACCGAAAACCCCGACCCGGCGATTTGTTATTATCGAACCAAACACCCGAAGCAGTAAGAGAGGCCTTGAAAAAAATGGGGTATAAGATTAGTTTGGGTAACCGAACAAGCGGACCTATAAACGCCATTATGATCGACAGAAAACATGGTAGCTTATGGGGAGGATCTTCAAATAATGGGGAAGATTATGGCATTGGCTGGTAAAATACCGTGAAAAAACACTGAAATCGAGTATAAATACGCCCCGACCAAAGCGTCGGGGTTTTTATTTTAGCACAATAAAGGAAAAACTAAAGCCATTAGTAAAAAAATACTAAAAAAATTAGTGTTGATAATTAAAAATGTGTACTTTTATCATCCCATTAAATTTGACCCATTAAATCGAACATCATGAGTAATGCAGAAAAGTTAAAAGCGTTAAAACTAACGATAGACAAGATCGACAAAGACTTTGGAAAGGGCAGTGTAATGCTCATGAATGAGAAGTCGCAAGGAAAGATGGAAGTAGTATCTACCGGATCTATTGGCCTTGATACGGCTTTAGGCGTTGGCGGTTTACCAAAGGGTAGAATCGTAGAAATATACGGACCAGAATCTTCGGGTAAAACAACGGTAGCGATACATGTAATAGCAGAAGCGCAGAAAAAAGGAGGTATGTGCGCCATTATAGATGCAGAGCACGCTTTTGATAGCGCCTATGCACAAAAGTTGGGTGTAGATGTAGATAATTTGCTTATTTCTCAACCCGATTATGGCGAGCAAGCATTAGAAATTGCCGATAGGCTTATTTTATCGGGCGCCTTAGATGTAGTGGTAATTGATTCTGTAGCTGCATTAGTACCAAAAGGTGAGCTAGAAGGAGAAATGGGTGATAGCAAAATGGGCTTACAAGCACGTTTAATGAGCCAAGCTTTGCGTAAGCTTACGGCTACTATCAATAAAACGAATACCATTTGTATTTTCATTAATCAGCTACGCGAAAAAATTGGGGTAATGTTCGGCAATCCCGAAACAACTACCGGCGGTAATGCATTAAAATTCTATGCATCAGTGCGTTTAGATATCAGGAGAATGACGCAGATTAAAGACGGTGATGCAGCCATTGGTAATCGCGTAAAAGTAAAAGTGGTGAAGAATAAAGTGGCACCGCCCTTCCGTGCGGCAGAATTTGACCTTGTATTTGGAGAAGGCATTTCAAAAGTGGGCGAAATTATTGATATGGGTGTTGAGTTGGGCATCGTTCAAAAAAGCGGCAGCTGGTTTAGTTATGAATCGAATAAGCTTGGTCAGGGCAGGGATGCAGTTAAAACCCTATTGACCGACAATCCAGAGTTGTCGAAAGAAATAGAGGGAAAAATTAGGGCTAAATTAATTGTAGATGCCCCTGCGCCTGTTGAACAAGAAGAAGAATAGTTTTTTGGTTGGGTTAGTAATACAGTCTCGGTTAGCCTAAAGGCGAAATCGGGACTTTTTTATGCTAATTCATAAAATATTAACCTAATATTCAGCGTTTTAGGTGAACGGAGCAGCTATTTTCAGGCATCCGCCTTTGGCGGATGTTGTAAATGGAAGTATTCGGTTAATCGCATCCTAAAAATGAATAGTAGGGTACCCAAACAAATACGCCTTAGTACTGCGCTATGGTACTGTTATATGCTTGTGTTTACGAGCATATCGGTGATTTGCGATGCCCAACAATCTCCCAAAGGAATCTCCTACGATATTCGTCCGTTTAGAAAAGAAGGTATTTTTCGCAATGACGAAAAAGTAGGCTACGATGTTCGCTTAAAAAATAATACAGGGGAGAAAATAAGAGGAACATTAAAAGCATTTGTAAAAAATTATAAGGGGGAGCAGGTTTTTAATCAGGAAATGGGCTTTACGATGGACGCTAAGCGCGGATTCTCCACCGATTTAAAACTAGAAAACAACCTTACAGTAGCCGGTTTTTATCAACTCATGCTTGCTATAAATGCAGGTAGGTACAATGATACCCTATTTTATGGTTATGGCGTAGATCCCGAAAAAATATATGCTAATGTAAGTAGGCCTTCCGACTTCGATCAGTTTTGGGAGGATGCAAAAAGAGACCTGATCAATATCGATCCTAAGTTTCGCGTAACGCGCAGGGGCGATCAAAGCACTAGGGATGTAGATGTT
>JBDKJW010000249.1:0-3342 GCA_039796395.1 Bacteroidota bacterium | reverse complement strand
GATAAACGTACGGATCGAATGATTAAAGAAATGAGAAGAAATTCTCGTTGATTACTTTTAAAAAATATAGGTTTTCCTAACTACCAAATATTGGTATATTTGCATAACTATATATTTCTCTTATGGCTAAGAATACTTCAATATTACTTGGTGAGCATTTTGAAAAGTTTATCACTAATGAAGTTTCCTCTGGAAAATATGGCTCCGCTAGTGAGGTTGTAAGAACTGCACTTCGACTATTACAATCAGAAGAGGAAAAAAAAGCAGCCCTAATTAAAGCACTTGAAAAAGGAGAAAGATCTAAAAAAATAGAGAATTATAATTTAAAAGCCCATCTCGCAAATCTTCATAAAAAATATTTATGAAGAAGTTAAAAGTCATTCTTCATGAGAAGGCGATAAATGATTTAGATGAAATTTGGCTTTACACAGTTCAAGGTTGGTCTGTTACACAAGCCGACAGATATCTTACATTGATTAACAATGAAATTGAATTTTTAGCTGTAAATCCTCAATCTGGTAAGAATGCTGAGCATATAAAACAAGGATATAGATTATCTAAAATTAAATCACATGTGATTTTTTATAAAATATCAATCAATTCCATTGAAATTGTAAGAATACTACATGAAAATATGGATATCCCTAATAGACTATTAGATTAAAAAATAACATTATGTCTCGCATTGCAATGATCCCCGCGCGCTATGCCGCCACACGTTTTCCTGCTAAACTCATGCAAATGCTGGGCAATAAAACGGTGATTAGGCATACCTATGATAATACGATGGCTACTGGCTTGTTTGATGAAGTGGTAGTAGTAACTGATAGCAATATTATTTTCAATGAAATTACCAGTAATGGCGGTAAAGCCATCATGAGTAAAAAACCGCACGAAAGTGGTAGCGACCGCATTGCAGAAGCTGCGGGTGATTTGGCTGTAGATATTATTGTAAACGTACAAGGCGATGAACCCTTTGTGCAAAAAGAACCTTTGGAAAAATTATTGGCTTGCTTTGTAGATGATAAAGTACAAGTGGCTTCCTTAATGCAAATACTCGCTGATCAAAAAAATATTGAAGATCCTAACTACGTAAAAGTAGCTATTGATAAAAATAGCAATGCACTATTTTTTTCAAGAAGTGTAATTCCTTATCCGCGTAGTAGGGATATTAATATCAACTACTATGAACATATTGGTGTATATGCTTTTCGGAAAAAAGCATTACTCGATTTTACAAACTGGCCAATGACTCCATTAGAGGCAGCTGAAAAAATTGAATGCTTGCGTTACCTTGAATATGGTGTGTCCATAAAAATGGTACTTACTAATTATATGGGGGTTGAAATAGATACGCCCGAAGACTTAATAAAAGCAGCTAAGCTTTTATAATTTCTCATACAAAGCGCGTAATTTTTCGCGGGTCATAATGGTTTCCCAATCTTTCCCCAACGCATTCTCCCATAAAGGTTTCATGCCCAAGGATACATTGATCATGGTATCGAATTGTTCGTCTGTTAATCCCTTGCAAATGCCTTGCGGAATATCAATTTTATTTTTTTCTACCATGTACTTAAACTCTTTCACACCCGCAGGATAATAATCTTCTAAATGATTCATGACGATACAATTACCTATACCATGCTTAGTGCCTAATAAATAACTCAATCCATAGCTTACCGCATGTGCCACACCTACTTGAGAATACGCAATACTCATGCCCCCAGCATAAGAAGCCATCATCAGTTGATCATCGCATTCATCATCCCAATGATTTTTTTCTACAAAAACTTTCTGGCAAAGTTGTAATGCTTTCTCACCATAGCTTTTCGAAAACTCATTCAAGTAAGTCCCTTCCAAACTTTCTATACAATGAATATAGCAATCCATACCCGTATAAAATCGCTGGTTAGCAGGTGCGTCTTTTGTTAATTCCGGATCCAATACAATCTGATCGAAGGGGGTGAAGTCGCTATTCATCCCCAGCTTACGCGTTGGGCCAGTTAATACCGTTGTTCTACTCACTTCGGCACCCGTTCCGCTTAATGTAGGAATACCCACTTTATAAACCCCCGCTTGTTTTACTAAATCCCAGCCCTGATAATCCGCAGATGAGCCGGGGTTATTCATCATTAAAGAAACAGCTTTTGCCAAATCCATTACAGATCCGCCACCAATACCAATAACACCGCTAATGGTACCGAACTCTTCTTTAATAGATTTTGCTAAAGCATCTACTTGTGTGGTTTTGGGTTCGTAAGTAACATCGGCCAATATTACTTTGTCTTTCCCGCGAAGCGGAATCCGAGATAGTAATGGCTTACCCTCAAAAAAATGATCTACTAAAAATATCATGGGCGCCTCTCCCTTACGGTGAGGTGCTAAAATTTCATCTAATTGATTAAAGCTTCCGCGGCCAAATACCACATAGCTTACCATTTTAAAATTTCTAAAGCTCATAGTACAAATTTAACGGATACCCTTCATCTTCCAAAACCAAACATTATCAAAAACGGCGGTATTTCCATCACTAAAAAACTGAATCCCCTGATCACCAGGTTCCGGAAATATTTGTGAAGTGAAAACTAGCTCTCCATCATTAGCATATACTTCAATAATACTCTGATCGAAAAATATACGCAGCTTTATTTTTTCGTTTGTAGCTTTTAAATACGCATTCTTCTTAGCAAAATAAGGATATTGATTACTAAAGGAACTTGGTGTATTGGTTCTATCAATCATTAGCTGCTCAAGTGTAGCATCATAACTAATACTAAAATAGTTTTTCTTTCCAACAGCAATTCTAATACCAGCAATGGTTGGTGCTGCAGCTTTCATTTCAAGTTCCATTTCAAATTGCTGCCCTTTAAAAGGCAATGTATAATTTGTTTGTACAGCAACCGGTTGTTTTAATACCTCTGCTGTAGAGCGCAAGCTGCGAATGGATTTCACAGGCTCTTGTACCAATATCCATTCACTTCCCATTTTTTTTACGGCCAGTTGCCTTGGTAAGCTCATCGCCCCCTTCCAAGGATTGGTAGGGATTTCATTCGCATAATTCCAATTATTTACCCAGCCAATACTTACGGGTATTTTATCGGGTGTATTTTTATAAGTAATCGCTGCATAATAATCGGGCCCATAATCGGGTCGGAAAATTTTGTTATATGGATTTTCATTATAGAAATGTGTGCCGCTAAACTCACCTACAAAATATTGCATGGAACTATTTTGTGAAACAAGCATTACCCATTTCTTTTTATCGGGCTCACCAATAATAGGAACTTGAAAAATATCTGGGCATTCCCATACACCTGATGTATCGGCTTGCGGACCAAAATC
>JBDKJW010000248.1:0-3354 GCA_039796395.1 Bacteroidota bacterium | reverse complement strand
AAGAATGCGGCGCCTGTTGCACCATCTACTACACGGTGATCACAACTGAGTGTAACGTTCATAACATTACCCGGGATAATTTGTCCGTTTTTAACAACCGGCTCTTGTGAAATACCACCTACCGCCAAAATACATGCATCTGGTGGGTTAATGATGGCCGTAAATTGATCGATACCAAACATACCCAAGTTAGAAATAGTAAATGTACTTCCCTCCCAATCGGCTGGTTGTAGTTTTTTATCTTTTGCTTTTTGTGCGTATTCTTTTACTTCTGTACCAATTTGGCTAAGAGATTTTGTATCTGCAAACCTAACTACAGGTACCAATAAACCTTCATCAACAGCTACTGCTACACCGATATTGATATGATGGTTATAGCGTATGCTATCTCCTAACCAGCTACTATTTACTTTTGGGTGTTGCTTTAACGACATGGCAGTTGCTTTCAACACCATATCATTGAAACTAATTTTAGCAGCTGCTACTTCATTCATCTTCGCACGTGCAGCTACGGCTGCATCCATATCAATACGCATGGTGAGGAAGAAATGTGGGGCTGTAAATAAGCTTTCACTTAATCTGCGTGCAATTACTTTTCGCATTTGAGATACAGGCACATCTTCATAGCTTACTACACCAGCTGGTGCGGAAGCAACTGCTGGTTTCGGAGAAGAACTTGCTGTTGAAGCTACTGGTGCCGAAGCAACAGAAGCCGTTGGTGCTGGCGTAGCGATAAAACCATCTACATCCGATTTTGTAATTCTACCATTATCTCCAGAACCTTTTACATATTTAAGATCTACCCCTTTTTCAGCAGCTAATTTTTTTGCTAAAGGTGAGGCAAATATTCTTCCTTCATTTACAACTGCTTGAGCGGCAACTGAGTTTACCGTTGCAGGGGTAGTAGGTACTGGTGCTTGCTGTGTAGCTACTGAAACGGGTGCAGTAGTACTTGCACCTGATTTCACTGCAGCTAAAATAGGTGTAATATCTGTTCCAGCTTTTCCAATGATACACAATAGGTCGTTCACCTGTATCTTCTCTCCTGCCTTTGCACCTTGATATAAAAGCACGCCATCTTTATAACTCTCCAATTCCATGGTGGCTTTATCTGTTTCAATATCAGCCAAAACATCTCCCTTTTTAACAGAATCGCCTACATTTTTCTGCCATCCAGCAATCACCCCTTCCGTCATGGTATCACTCAACCGAGGCATTAAAACCACTTCTTCCATAGCCGCTACATCTAAAGTAGCTGTAGCAGTTGCAACTGGCTCAGCTGAGGCTGCGGTGGGCGTTTCGGCAACTGCTTGAGGAGCACTTGTTACAACTCCACCACGCTGGTGAATTTTAACTAATTCACTAATATCTTCTCCCTGTTTACCAAAAATGGCTAATAAATCGTTTACTTGAAGTTTCCCACCATGTGGAGTGCCTATATGTAATAAAACACCATCTTGGTAGCTTTCAAGCTCCATGGTAGCCTTATCTGTTTCAATTTCTGCTAATAAATCCCCCTTTTTCACTGTATCACCAACCTGCTTATGCCATGCGGCAATAACGCCTTCTGTCATGGTATCACTCAAACGGGGCATTAAAATCACTTCAGCCATTGTACTATACTTTTATAGGGCGTGAAATTACAAGATTTTTTGGCATTTATTGCCCTTGTGCCAGGCTATATGCTTTTTTATCTCCCCACATATTCAATAACTCGGTAGAACATATTTTGAAATCCTGCATTAATCTCTTATAAAGTGCTAAAATATCAGTTTGTGTAAGTGGAACATCACCTACACTTTCAAACCTGCAACGATATTGATTTACAAGATTAGTAAAAACCGAGCCCTTGGGCCAAACCTGCGTTCCGCGGTTACTAATGGTAACCAGTTTAAAGATATCAAGTGTATGTTGCAAACACTTTTCTGCTACAACCTTTGGCTGTTCATTACTTTCAATAAACATATCTACCCCAACAATAAATTCCTCCACTGTTTCTTTTGTTTCTAACATTGGATTTTTCTCCAATTTAAATACCGTAGGTGTAATGGGTTTATTACCCAATAAAGGACGAGGATTATGTGCTGGTATTTTTCCAAAATTGCTAATAATAGCAGCCGCAAACTCAGTTGTATTTAAAGAAGCAGATCCTTTATCACCAAAATCGCCCGTATGCTTACCACTTTCTAAAGTATATAACAATGCGTTCTCAATCATAGCAGATGTTTCCATCAACCCTAAATGACGAAGCATGCCAAAACCACTCAGCAATAGCGCTGTAGGATTTGCAATATTTTTACCTGCAATATCTGGTGCGGTGCCGTGTACGGCTTCAAAAATAGAAATATGATCACCAATATTGGCTGATGGCGCAAAACCCAGGCCTCCAACTAATCCGGCACATAAATCGCTTACAATATCTCCCTGTAAATTGGTTAACACAACTACATCAAACAAATCGGGTTTACTCACCAATTTCATACATAAATCATCAACAATTACATCATCTGCCTTTAGTTCGGGATACTCTTTAGCCACTTCATAAAATACCTCAAGAAATAGGCCATCCGTAATTTTCATGATATTGGCCTTATGCCCACAAGTGATCCTTTTGGCCCCTTTTTTCTTTGCCATTTCAAAAGCATACTTAATAACCTGCAAACTACCTGGGCGGGTAATAAATCTTCTGCTTAAAGCCACATCATTAGTAAGCATATGCTCAATACCACCATAAGTATCTTCAATATTTTCGCGAACAATGGTAATATCAATGGGCACTCCGGCTTTGCTAAATACGGTGTCTACTCCATGGAGTGTTTGAAAGGTTCTTTTATTGGCGTATGTGTTCCAAGTTTTCCGAGCTGTTACATTCACGCTTTTAACGCCTTTGCCTTTGGGTGTTTCCATTGGCCCCTTAAAAAGGATACCTAATGATTCGATAGTTTGTTGTGCTTCGGGCGTCATTCCATTGCTGAATCCCTTATCAAAAACCCATTTACCCATGTCTACAAACTCATATGCAAGGGGTACTTGGGCGGCAGCGAAAATGGAGAGAACAGCATCCATAATTTCCGGACCAATCCCATCTCCTTTAGCAACAGCTATCTTTGTCATGTTATATTTTTTTCAGGTGCTGCAAAAGTACGGGTCGCTCACGCAATTTCACTATTAATTCCTATTTTCTTCATCCCCAAAAGTTGTAGCGCCTGTTAATTTCCCTAACTTTATCGAACAACAACAACCTATGATTTCTAAAATATCGGAAGGCATAGAAATTACCATTGAAACTTTTTATCAAGACGATTACAGCAATCCCATGAAGAGTGAGTTTATGTTTGCGTATCGAATTACCAT
>JBDKJW010000247.1:0-3370 GCA_039796395.1 Bacteroidota bacterium | reverse complement strand
CCTTTTGATTATGCGATGCTGAATAAATTGGGCTATGGTCCGGATGAATATTCCTTGAAAAGGATAAAAGAATTAGGGTTGAAGGGTTATGTAGAAGAACAGTTAAATCCGGATGATAGCAAAGACGACTTGCTGAATCAAAAGTTGAAGCAGTTAGCTTATCCTATTAATTATGAGCAATACAGTGCAGGTGGGGGTAAAAATAATATCAAAGAAATTCGTCCGTATAATTTATTAAATGCTTCCCTAAACGAGCTTTGGCCATTAAATAAAGACAATGTTCCTTATGCCGAAAAGATATATCCGGCTAAGCAGGTATTTGGTGCCACCATATTGCGCGGTGTGTATAGCAAATGGCAACTAAGAGAATTGTTGGTTGATTTCTGGCATAATCACTTCAATGTTAGTATCAATATCGACGATCGGGTAGCTGTTACATTTCCAATTTATGATAGAGAGGTAATTCGTAAAAATGCATTGGGTAATTTCCGTCAAATGCTGGAAGCTGTAGCTAAAAGTGTTTGTATGCAAGTGTATTTGGATAATGCAAGTAGCAAAGCTAGTCCGGCAAACGAAAACTACGCCCGCGAGTTATTTGAATTACATACACTTGGCGCTGAGCATTATTTGAATCATTTATACAATCGTTGGCGCGAAGTACCAGGCGCATCTACAGGTATGCCCGAAGGGTATATAGATGAAGATGTGTATGAGGCGGCGAGGGCCTTTACCGGCTGGACGATAGCCGATGGCGCTGATGATTGGAAAGGGGGAAAATTTCAAAATACCGGTGAGTTCTACTATTTTGAACAATGGCATGATAATTATCAGAAAAGAATTTTGGGCGTTGAATTTAGTCCTAACCAAGCCCCTATGGCAGATGGGAAAAAAGTGTTGGATATATTAGCAGCGCATCCAGGCACTGCAAAATTTATTTGTAGAAAACTATGTACTAGGTTGGTATCTGATACACCCAGTGAGCAATTAATTGAGAAAGCAGCACGCGAGTTTTTGTTGTATGTAGATAAGCCCGATCAAATTGCACATGTGGTTCAGTTTATAGCTTTATCGGAAGAATGTAAACTTACTTGGGGGAAGAAATTAAAGCGACCATTGGAATTAGTGATCTCTGCTTGTAGGGCAGTGAAAGCAGATGTTACACCCAATGATAATTTGATGTGGAGTTTACTACAAATGGGGCAGCAACCATTTGCATGGCCTACACCTACTGGGTATCCTGATCATTCAGATTATTGGATTAATTCAGAAATGTTATTACGTAGATGGAATTTTCCTATCAATATGCTGAATCATGGTTGGCATAATTATGCTTCGCATGAAGTGGATGAACAAACCCCTGAGTCGCTCAAAACGTATAGGGATATTACAGAATTTTGGATGAAGAAAATTTTGGGTTATTTACCCGATGCAGAAACCGTACAGTCGATGGCTGTGCATTTAGCTGATGGCGGTAAGCCTGATAATGAGCATCGTTTAAGAGGTCCGTTTAAAAAAGAAAAAGTTGCCTGGCTTATTTCGGGTATTTTATTATTACCCGATTTTCAAGTGAGATAATATGCAAAGAAGAAGTTTTATACAAACATGTAGCTCGGCAACCGCAGGTATGTTGCTTACGGGTATTAGCGGATTGGCCATGCGTAATCATGATGCGCAATCGGGTGAACTATTTGTATTGGTTTTTTTGCGAGGCGGTTGCGATGGTTTACAATTGGTGGCACCAGTAAACGATCGGTACTATTTTGCTGATAGGGAGCAAGCATTGCGTGTAACGGAGAGTGGTGATAATGCAGGATTATTATTAAAGAACGGATTAGCCAATACAGATTTCAGATTGCATGCTGCAGCGCCACACTTAAAGGAATTGTATGATGCAGATCAGTTAGCTATTATACATTCCTGTGGATTAACGAATGGTACACGTAGTCATTTTGATGCGCAAGACATGATTGAGAAGGGTATTCAAAAAAAACAGCCCATTACGGAAGGTTGGTTAGCCCGCTATTTAAATACCATCAATAATAAATCGAACTTCACTGCTATTGCGGCTGGTGCTGCGATGCCGCTTTCTCTGTGGGGTGCGCCTACCGCTGTTTCTGTAAATAATTTAGGTGATTTTGCTTTACAGGCAGATGGACATTTCAACAATATTATTCGCAAAGCATACAATGATCCAACTGGTTCTTCATTAGGTAAAACCGCCCAGCAAACATTTTATACGATTGATATGCTGCAGAAAAAAATTCCAAGAAGGGCAAGTGGAGAAGCTATTGATTACAGACCTGAGCGAGATGCTAATTATATAGAGGATGATTTTGGTAAGTCGATGAAGAATGTTGCCCAGCTTATTAAACTAGATATCGGCTTACATGTAGCAACGGTTGATTATGGTGGTTGGGATACGCATGAATACCAAGCTTATCGTTTCCCCGGATTGGTAAAAAGTTTATCACAGAATTTACATGCTTTTTATAATGATTTGGATAAGTATCATGGCAAGTTAACGGTATTGGTGATGAGTGAGTTTGGAAGAAGAATAAAATCCAACAAGAGCAATGGTACCGATCATGGATATGGCAATGCCATGATGGTATTGGGTGGAAATGTGAAAGGCGGAAAAATGTATGGCAATTGGAAAGGCTTGGCAACAGAGGCTTTGGATAATGGAGTTGATTTAGCGGTTACTACTGATTATAGAACTATACTACAAGAAATACTCACCAAGCGCATGGGCGTATCGCAAAATTTGGATTATATTTTACCGGGGTTTAAGGGGAAGGAGGAGGTTGGGTTTATATAGTAGAAAGGTTTATATGGTTTATATAGTTTATAGGTAAGTAAACTAAGTAACTAAGTAAACCCGTATCCCGTCCGCCTAGGCGGATTGTATCTCGTAACTATTGTAGATTCCAGATTGAAGATTTAACTACCGAAGGTTTCTCCAAAGCTTCACGTCTAACTATAAAATACTATTATGAAAGTTCGTCCAGTTGTATCTCTTCTAACCGTTGTAGCTTTTACGCTTGGCGGTATTAGTTGCAAAAAAACGAGTAGTACAAGTTCAACTGCTACAACAACAACAGCAGTAGGAACGGGGGTACCCGATGTATATGCTAAAATTTATGGAGCTACTAGTATTACACAAGATGGCACTTATATTTATATTAAAGTAACAGGTGCACCAGATCATAAGAGTGTGTACTATGCAAGTACAAATAGTTTGTATGAAGCGTTTAGTGGTACTACATTTGGGGGCAATACTTTTAATAAGAACCCGAATACTATTAGTGTTCAAAATTATACTTTTAAAATTCCGATGAATCCTACAAAAGCGGCAACATCTGCTGCAACG
>JBDKJW010000246.1:0-3373 GCA_039796395.1 Bacteroidota bacterium | reverse complement strand
ATTATCAACCCCTGTTCTTTGCTCATCAAATATGTTGCGCTTGGCAACCACTTCGGCCTGAGCGCCATCTACTCTTTCTTGAAGGGTAATTAAATTAGCTTCTTCCTCCCCTACCTGCAATTGCGAATATTCAATAGAGTCGCCAATAGTTTTTAATTGTCCAGAAGCTTTCTCTAAGAAATCCTTTAGGCTGGTTTCTTTTTCTTTGAGATATTGTAGGCGCTGAGAAGCTAGGTTCTTCTCATTCTCTTTGGTACGCAGGTTTTGTAAGAGATCATTAAACCCGTGCTGCATGCTTTGTAGTGCACGCTCTTGCGTAATGAATGCTACTTTCTCTTGCTCAATGGCTGCCTCTTCAGTAGCAATCTCTGCCTCTAGTCGAATTTTTTTATCTAATTCAACCTCTTGCTGCTCGTTGAGTTCTTTGTAAGTAATATTGAAGCCTTCTAAAGCTGCCTTGGCTAATTCAATGGCTACTTCTTTGTATTCTTTTTTGATTTCGTAAAACTTCTCTGCCTTACGAGCCTGACTCTCCAAGGTTTTCAACTGGTTATTAATCTCAAATAACAAGTCTTCAATCCGCGCTAAATCTTGCTCCGTAGCATCTAGTTTATTCTTGGCTTCTTTTTTCCTTGTTTTGTAGATCGTGATGCCAGCAGCCTGTTCTAGCATTCTTCTTCGACTATTTTCTTTGTCTTTGATGATATCATCAACCATTCCCAATTCGATAATCGCATAGCTATCCGTGCTAACGCCAGTATCGAGGAAAAGGTTATGGATATCTTTTAATCTACAGCTAACATCATTTAATCGATACTCGCTCTCACCATTTTTATAAAATCTACGTGTAACAGTTACGGTACTGAACTCGGTAGGCAGTAAATTTTTTGTATTCTCGAATGTTAAACTCACTTCAGCCAACCCACTTGCACTTCTGGTTTTACTGCCGTTAAAAACAAGTGCGTCTAAGTTTTCACTTCGTAAAGAAGATATTTTTTGCTCCCCAATAACCCAACGTATGCTATCGATGATATTACTCTTACCACAACCGTTCGGACCAATAATACCTGTTATACCCTCATCAAAGCTTACCACTGTTTTATCAGCGAAGCTTTTAAATCCTTTGATTTCTAATGATTTTAATCTCACTTAGTTTCCTTTTAATACTTGCGAACATAACAGAAAAAGGCAATATTTCCGAGAAAGAAAAAAAACCTGTGCATAAGAGGTGCAGAACTATCTTGATATATCTTATTTAATTATAGTTAAAAATTATAGTAAGCTCATTATCAATAATTAATAATTATTAAATTAATAATTATTGAGCGAATCATTCAAGCCACTAATTTTACCCTAAAAACCTCCCTGAAACACATCGTATTTACCGTTACGAACGATTTAGTAACCGATCAGCGCATGCAGCGCATTTGTAATTCCCTAGCGTCTGACGGGTATAGGGTTAGTTTGGTGGGGAGAAGACTAAAAAACTCACCAAAACTCAGCCCTCAATCCTTTGCACAAAAGCAACTATTTTGTTGGTTTAGGAAGGGCCCTTTTTTCTATTTTGAGTATAATTTTAGACTATTTATCTACTTATTATTCAATCGATTACACATTTTATGTGCAATTGATTTGGATACTATTATACCGGTGCTGTTGGCATCAAAATTAAAGCGCGTACCAAGGGTATATGATGCACATGAGTATTTCACCCAACAGAAAGAAGTCTATGAGCGTCAGACCATATTTAGACTTTGGTCGATGATAGAAAAATGGAGCGTACCCTATTTCAAATTAGGTTATACGGTGAACCAACATTTAGCTAATCTATACCGTGAGAAATATGGGGTAAGCTACGAAATAATACGAAATATTTCATTTAGATATGCTTTAGAAAATATTGATAATGAACAAGTTAGTAAATTTATACTATATCAAGGAGCGGTTAATCATGGGAGATGTTTTGAGCAGCTAATACCTGCCATGAAATCAATAGATATTCCGCTCGTAATTGCTGGTAAAGGTAATTTTTTGGCTGAAACCATAGATATGGTCAGACGCTATGGTGTTGCCGATAAGGTACAATTCGTTGGAAGGCTTTCCCCTATTGAGTTGCGTAAGCTTACCCAAAGAGCCGGTATCGGTCTGACGCTATTTGAGGAAAAAGGGATAAACCAATACTATTCCCTGGCTAATCGTTTCTTCGATTATATGATGGCTGGGATACCGCAGATATGTGTAAACTATCCTGAATATGCTGCTATCAATGCCCAATTCAACTTTGCCTACCTAATAGATGATACCAAACCAGAAACAATTGCTCACGCAATAAACAATTTACTGGTAGATAATGTTGTTTATCAGCAACTTAAGGATAACTGCCTGATTGCCCGTGAGATACTGAACTGGCAAGATGAAGAGCAAAAGCTGTTACACTTTTATCGTAATATAACACGTGCATAAAGAAATACACTTAATAAGCTTCGATATACCCTTCCCTGCCGATTATGGTGGAAGTATTGATCAATTTCATTTGATAAGATCTTTGCATCATTTAGGGGTGGTTATTCATTTACACTGTTTTAAATACAAGCAAACAGAGCAGCTTAGTTTAAGCCAATACTGCAAATCTGTTCATTATTACGATCGAATTGAGGGGCATGCAGGCTATTCTAATAAATGGCCCTACATCGTAAGTAGTCGGATTAATGAAGAACTGTACAAGAATTTGCTGCAAGATGAATATCCCATTTTAGCAGAAGGGGTACATACCAGTGGAATGATGCTGGATAAGCGCTTTCAAAATCGGGCTATTTATGTACGGGTTCATAATGTAGAGCATCTGTATTATAGCCAATTAGCAAATTGTACCAAATCACTTTTCAAAAAGCTGTATTATAAAAACGAAGCGAGATTATTAAAACATTACGAAGCTTTTATGGCTAGCAAAGCTTCGACCATCTTTACTTTATCTAGCGCAGATACAGCTTATTTTCAAACCCAATACCAGGCCAAAAAGATTATTGAAGTACCTGTTTTCTTACCCGATTGGGAATTACAAACTGGTACAGGCATGGGTAGTTATTGCTTATATCATGGCGATTTAAGTGTAGATGCTAATGAAAAAGCCGCCATTTGGTTATTAGAAAATGTGTTCGAGGAGCTTAAAATTCCAATTGTTATCACCGGTAAAAACCCGTCCAAAAAATTAGAAAAAATAGCTTATTCACAGCAGCATACTTGTTTGGTAGCAAACCCATCAGAAAAAGAACTGCAAGATATGATTGCAAAAGCGCATATCAATATACTTCCATCATTTACAGATACGGGCATCAAGATCAAACTGATTAACGCGCTTTTTAATGGTAAACAT
>JBDKJW010000245.1:0-3375 GCA_039796395.1 Bacteroidota bacterium | reverse complement strand
CACTATAACTTAATCCAATGATAAAGTTTACCAAGAAAAAACGAGCTATTTTATTAATATTAATTGCACGAATTTCCATGTTTATCTTTTAATCATTATTGATATTCTTTAGTCCACTAAATATTTTTCTAACAACACACTTATTTAGTATACAATTCCCATGCTCGCTGAAGCGATAAAACAACTAATATCGCAAACAGTGAGACAAGAAAATATTTTACTGATTGAACCAATCCTATTCTGCGAAAACTATTTACTATTGGCTGAGTAATAAGTACAAGCAAATGTAACTCCAAGCAAATTGCCTGTTGCATGGCTACCGCAATAGTTTTCGTTTCATCCGTATATAAATAAACTTGATACGAAATAATATATGTATACGTACTACACAATATTAAATTGGTAATGAAAAATTCCCAGTAATATCTTCTATCTAATTTAATTGTAGGGGTTTCCATGTGGAGCAGTATTTATACCAGTAAATATATTTTCATTACTCATACTTGTTAGAGTCTGTAAAAGTCTGTTAGGAGTTCTTCCAAAATTTTTTACATGAGGAAAATACTCATTTTCAGTTAAGCCATGCCAGTCAGTTATAAAAATCTTTTTAAAGACACTTTGAGTAGAATTAAATATGAAAGCCCCGGATTCTAATGTATTTAGTACACTTAATATTATTAAAAGCATAGATTAATGATATTGCTCCAGTCATATAGTTTTCAAAGAACGGTATTTCCATTAGAGCCTCTTTTAAAAAAAAGGAGGATGAATCCCATAATAATTATCACTACAGCAAAAGCTACTGCAACATAATTTTGGGGCTTACCTTCAATTATTAATATAAGAAAAGAGAACCCCAATCCTATATTACTAATACCAACTATATCTGAAATCGTGTTTGTTATTTTTTTATTAATACCAATTAATCTAAATACTAATATTAAAAGGGTAATTATTAATAGCGCTGAGATAATATTTGACAATAAAATAAAAAAACCCAGAGAACCTAAGCCACTTTCATAATTATGAAATTTAACGAAATACAACACAATTACTACAATTAATACTGTTGTTATTGTCTTTATAATACTTGTATTTGAGTTGATTTTCATTTTTATTGGCATGTTCCCGTATTAGGATGTGAGCTATTAGACCTTGCATCAGTAGGAGGAGTAATCTTTTTTAAATTTACAGACGATTGGTACATAGGATTAATATACATGTTAAATATTGTTTGTCCCAAATCTGCTGGATTGTACCCATTAAAGGTTAATAAGCCCCCAAACATACTCTTACTGCCCATTGGGGTAAAAATATCCATTCCTCCTTTCTCCATTGCTTTTAAAGCAACTGTTGTACAATTGTTATTATCTAAGTCATATTGACGAGAAGTACTATTTACTATTGAGTTTAAGGATTTCGAAAAATCTCCGTACGACATCGTAACTTCCAATCCAATATTCCAGCTATGATTTTCATCATTATTTAATATGCTTGGCGAAACCTTATATACGGGATTTGCATTTTCTTGTGGATAAAATCCAATGTTGCGTGTTGTCTCTGAACCATCTTGATTAACCTGAGTAAAAACTAGAAAGGTATGCCCTGCATTACTACCATAACTGCTTCCACTTCCACTACTACCATTTAGTTGAGAAGTACCTGGAACTGGCTGATCAACTACTATTGCTACTTTATATTTTGACCCTCCACTTGAAAAGCATTTTATATAGTCAAGTATATTTTGTATTATATTATCAGGCTTAAAGAAAGTAATCATGGCTTCTTCAATAAGAGAGTTATCGCCACCTCCACTGTTATTATTGCCAGAGCAATTTCTTTTAATTGTAATGCTTGTATCTCTACTTATTACCCTAGTTTGCTCACAACTGCCTGCCCCACCTCCATCACATGAAAAACCTATAAATGTTCTATCAACTGTTCCATCACTCCAATATGTAATCAAGTAATAATAAGTACAGCCATTGCTTTTTATAGCATCAGAATTTTTAGATCCACTTGATCGAATTACACTTGTATTATATTCACTAGCTTTTTTAGTGGCCTTTAGAAAAATTTGATTCCCTCCTTTAAAACCAATTTCAGCCAAAAAGGTCTTATTTACCTTGTAAAAGGAGATGGATCCAGTAAGTTTATTATTTTGCTTCTGAAATGTATTTGAAATAATTTCTTCGGCTGGAGGTATTAGAGATTCTGATATACCTGACGATTTTATTTCGGAAATAAAAGCTTCTGTTATTTGGGACGTATTGTTATCTATAAAAACAATAAGACCTGTATTATTTTGATTATAGTAAAAAGGGAAATAAAAATTGTGTGATATTGGACGACGAATTATTTGATATTCTGCAATTTTCAATACTAATTTTCTTTTTAATTGAATCAATAAACCCCCTTTCATCTAAATATGTGGTTTTTTCAATTTGTGCATCTAACCATTTTTGAACTTCATTAAAAACCATCTCCTTTTTAATGTCATCTCCTTTTATATAGTCCTTTTTACACGCTTCAAAAAGAAATAATAACGATAAAATAACTAAAGTGAATATGCTTTTTTTCATATAAATTATTTGACAATGAAATAACTCAAAAGAAACTATACTAATCTTGACATTTATCAATAAATCATTTCTTCTTTATCCTGCTCAATGTTTCAGCACTTATACCCAAATAAGAAGCTAAATATTTAGAACTTACCCTTTGTATTAATTGGGGGCTGTTTTGTAATAAATAATTATACCGTTCTGCTGCCGTTTGCTTGCGCATGGCAAATAAACGCTGCTCACTGAGTGCATAATATTTTTCGGTAAGCACCCTTGCTATAAAATTAAACTCGGGATAATTATGGTAAATGAATTGCAACTCATCATAACTTACATACCAGGTTTCAGTTGGCTCTAAGGCTTGTAAATACTCACTTCCCGCTTCGCGGGTATAAAAGCTTTGAACAGATATAATAATATCGCCCTCTGCAAAAAACCAGGAATTAATTTCTGCTTCCTCCTTTTCATAAAAAGAGCGAACCAGCCCAGAAGCAATGAAATAAATATGAGATGAAACAGCTCCTGCCTTTAGCAGGTATTGCTCTTTTTTAAAAGCTTTGTTCTGTAATGTTTTCTCTAAATGCTTTTCTAAAGCACTGGATATGGGATGTATGGCTTTAAGGCTTTGTAGTAGGGGTTGCATGGGTGGTTCTTCTACCTAAATATATCTCTTTTGTTGAATTATAAATTGATAAATATCAATTTCAATCCCTATTTAATAGAGTCGTTGTATCTTGCGGCAAAGACTGAACTGCAGATGAAAGTAACCGAACATATTCAACAGGCGAAAAACACCCTTATTTCTTTTGAA
>JBDKJW010000244.1:0-4749 GCA_039796395.1 Bacteroidota bacterium | reverse complement strand
GCCAATGTGGTTACTTGGAAATCTATCGACGGCGGAAAAAATTGGAGCGCATTTAGAGGCGCACCCGGTGGCGATGATTATCACCGTATTTGGATCAATCCAAAAAATCCAAAGATCATGCTCTTTGCAGTAGATCAAGGTGGTATTGTAACTGTGAATGGCGGTGAAACTTTTTCTTCTTGGTATAACCAATCTACCGCACAGTTTTATCATGTAAGTACCGATAATGCATTTCCTTATAATGTATATGGCGGACAACAAGAGAGCGGATCTGTTGGTATTGCTTCGCGTGGTAACGACGGACAAATTACATTTCGTGAATGGCACCCCGTTGGTGTTGAAGAATATGGATATGTAGCACCCGATCCACTCGATCCGAATATTATTTATGGTGGAAAAATTACGCGTTTCGATAAACGCACCGGACAAACACAAAATATTGCACCCGAAGCCGTACGTAGCGGACAATACCGTTTCTTACGTACCGCACCGGTTGTGTTTTCTCCCGTAGACCCCACTGCATTATACTTTGCGGGTAATGTGGTTTTCAAAACAAAAAATGGCGGACAAAAATGGGAAGTGATTAGTCCCGATTTATCGCGCGAAGCCTGGGATATACCCGCCAGCGTTGGTATTTATACAACAGAAGACATGAAGAAAATGCCGCGCCGTGGCGTAGTGTATACTGTAGCTCCTTCCTATAAAGATGCCAATACTATTTGGGCTGGTACCGATGATGGGTTGATTCATGTTACAAAAGATGGAGGAAAAAAGTGGACTAACATAACGCCCGCTGCTATTAGTTCTTGGAGTAAAATTTCTTTGATAGAAGCTTCGCATTACGATTTGAATACGGCCTTCGCAGCAGTGAATAGAATTCGTTGTGATGATATGCAACCCTATATCTACAAAACAAATGATGGTGGAAAAACTTGGAAATTAATTGTGGGCGGATTGCCTACAAATGGCCCTATCAATGCAGTGCGCGAAGATCCTATAAGAAAGGGATTACTATTTGCGGGCTCTGAAAACGCAGTATATGTTTCGTTTGATGAAGGCGAGCATTGGCAATCGCTTCGCTTGAATATGCCATCTACTTCTATTCGCGATTTAGTGATTAAAGATGATGATTTAGTATTAGGTACACATGGCAGGGGTTTTTGGATAATGGATGATATAACCCCCTTGCGTCAGTTGAATACAACAACATTAGAAACACAATTGTTTAAACCTCAAAACCCGATACGTGTAAGATGGAATATGTGGACCGATACGCCATTGCCGCAAGAAGAACCTGCAGGTGCCAATCCGCCCGATGGCGCCATCATTAATTATTATTTAGCTGAGCAAGCAAAAGGAGAAATAAAATTAGAGATCACAGATACAAAAGGGAATATTATTAGAACTTATAGTAGTAATGATACCTTGTACACTATTCCAAAATCAAACACACCCGATTATTGGATTCGTGAACAACAAATTTTATCCGGCAAAGCGGGTGCGCATCGGTTTATGTGGGATATGCATCACCATCCATTAAATGAGCCCGCTACATATCCGATTGCAGCAACGTATAAAAATACAGCGCCGGAATTTACTTCACCTTGGGTAATGCCGGGTACTTATACCGCAACACTTACCATAGCCGATAAAAAATATATGAAACAATTTATTGTAAAAATGGATCCGCGTGTAAAAACACCGCTTGCAGGTTTACAACAACAATACGATTTATCCATGATTTGCTATCATGCAAAAATAAAAATTGAAGCAGCATTAAAAGCAGGAAATCTAGATGCTGCAAAAACGGCGAGCTTGCGCAAATTACAAGCCGGGTTTTCTTCGGTATTAAATATTTTGCAAGATGCAGATATAGCGCCTACTTCGCAAGTGGTGCAGGCGGTGAATAAGTTAGCGGCAGAATTAAAAACGATACTATAATGATAAAGCACTTACTTAGAATCTACAATCTTCAATCTTCAATCTGCACTATTTTTTTCAGTTGCTATAGGTTGCAGATTCCAGATTCCAGATTGAAGATTATTTCTCTCACTATTTTACTATTTGTAGTTACCTCATCAAAAGCCCAAACGCTAACTAAGGAAGAAGAAAAAATACTTTCTACAATTGAGCAGGGGATGCCCGCCATGACAGAACTATTAAAAAATTCAGTAAACATCAACAGTGGAACATTCAATGTAAAAGGTGTTCGTGCTGTTGGTGAATTGTATGCAACTGAACTCAAAAAATTAGGCTTCGCCATTGAGTGGATTGTATTACCCGATTCACTAAAACGCGCACCACATTTAGTAGCTACACGAAAAGGCAAAAAAGGCAAAAAATTATTTTTAATCGGGCATTTAGATACCGTGTTTGAACCTGATATGCCACCTAATCCATATAAGCAGTTAACAGATAGTACAGCAACAGGGCAGGGTGTGAATGATATGAAAGGTGGTGATGTAATTATTATTGGTGCGCTCAAAGCCTTACAGGAATTGCATTTGATTGATGATGCTACCATTACTGTTTATATGACGAGTGATGAAGAAAATGCCGGTGAGCCACGCAATATTTCGAGAGGCGATTTTATAGAACGTGCTAAGCAACATGATATCGCATTGGCATTTGAAGGTGGTAATTTAGCTACCATTGCTACAGCACGCAGAGGTGCCAGTGGTTGGCAATTAGAAGTTACCGGAAGGCAAGCACATTCTTCTGGTGTTTTTGGAGGTAATAATTATGGAAGTATTTATGAGGCTTCTCGTATTGTAAATAGTTTTCGAGAAACATTTGTGAAAGAAGAATTTTTAAGCATCAACCCAGGGTTAATAATTGGCGGTTCAGAACTAAATGTAGATTGGGAGAACCAATTAGGCAATGCTTCAGGCAAAACAAATATTATTTCACCACGCACTGTTGTAATTGGCGACCTGCGTTTTCTTACGGAAGAACAAAAAATAAAAGCCCGTGAAAAAATGAGTGGGATTGTTAATCAATCGCTCAACGGCGCAAAAGCATCCATCAAATTCAAGGATGGTATTCCTTCTATGGCACCTACTGCGGGTAATGAAGCGTTGGCCAAACAATTGAGTAGTATTAGTGAAGGAATGGGTGTTGGCAAAGTTGTTCCCGGCAATGCAGGTAGCAGAGGTGCTGGTGATATTTCTTATATAGCAGCTTATGTAGATTGTTTAGATGGATTGGGCGCTTCGGGCCGCGGTGCGCATGCACCGGGAGAAATCATCAACTTAAAAGAATTTCCAATCTTGATGAAACGAGGTGCTTTGTTGATTTATAAATTAATTCGATGAAAAAAATCTTACCCCTTACCGCTTTCACCTTACTCCTTCTCCAGCTTAACGCGCAAGTACTCCCCCTCCGTGAGCAAGCAAAAGTAATTGATGAAATTACCAGTGAGCGATTGAATACCGTTTTGCCCACACTGATGCAACAACAAGGCATTGATATGTGGGTGATGATTACCAGAGAGTATAATGAAGATCCGATTGTGCGCACAATGCTACCCGCCACATGGATTAGTGCAAGAAGAAGAACAATCTTGGTTTTTATTCATCAACCCGAGAAAAAAGTTTTTAAAAAATTAGCCGTTGCGCGGTATAGTGTGGGTACTGAAATTACCGCTGCTTGGGATATGCAAAAATTTCCTGATCAGTGGGATGCATTAGTAGATATTGTAAATACCCATCAACCTAAAAAAATAGCATTAAACATGTCGGAGAGTTTCGGACATGCAGACGGATTAGATCATACGGAATACACACTCTTCACCAAAAAATTACCAGAAGCCTATAAAAGCAAACTAGTATCGAGTGAGCCGCTGGCGGTAGGTTGGCTTGAAACGCGCACCCAGCGAGAGATGCAGCTATGGCCACAGTTAATTAAATTATCAAAAGATATTATTGCAGAGGGGTTTAGTAATAAAGTAATTACGCCCGGTATTTTCATCCATCGGTAGAAATACAAAGAAATGATTCGGTTGTATTTGATCATTTAAAAGCATTTAGTAGCAAGGGTTGGGATAATGGAAATATAATTCGTCCGGGTGATTTATTACATGTTGATTTTGGTATTACTTATTTGCGATTGAATACAGATATTCAAGAGCATGCCTATGTATTGATGCCCGGCGAAAAGCAAGCACCTACCTATTTACAAAATGCGATGCAAGTAGGTAATCGTTTACAAGACATTTTAACAGAGCAATTTAAAGTAGGCAAAACGGGTAATCAAATTTTAGCAGATGCATTGGCACAAGCAAAAAAAGAAAATATCAATGCTACCATCTACACCCATCCTATAGGCTATCATGGTCACGCAGCTGGCCCTACAATCGGTTTATGGGATCAACAAGGTGGCGTGCCTGGTAGTGGCGATTTTCCTTTGCATTATAAAACTGCTTATTCCATTGAACTCAATGCAGCAGTGCCTATTAAAGAATGGAAAAAAACGGTGCGCATTATGTTAGAGCAAGATGGTTATTTTGATGAAACAGGTTTCCGCTATATTGCTGGCAGACAAACCAGTTTGCATTTGATTAACTATGAGGAGTAGCAAAAAAGTTTTATATCTTTACATTGAATGACCGCTATTACAATATATCCGGAAACAAAAGAGCAAGAAAGCTTGTATAAGCAGCTTGCTAAAACACTCAATAATAAAATTGAGAAGAGTGTATATAATCCGGCTTTTGTAGAGAAAATTGAGAAAGGAAAAAAGCAAAAAAAA
>JBDKJW010000243.1:0-3382 GCA_039796395.1 Bacteroidota bacterium | reverse complement strand
ATTATCTATGGGTTTTATACGCCCATTTAGGGCTTAGAAACTATATTTGTTGTTTGTAGAATGAGCGCAAAGGTAATGATTTAAGCGGCTTTTGGCTGCCTGCCCCCATCATGAAAAAAGTAAAATATTACTATAATACACACACACTTCGCTATGAGAAGATAAGTACACCACTAAGGGTGCGGCTCTTACAGGTTATTGGCTATATAGCAGCTTCCATTGTTACAGGGATCCTAATTTTCGCCATTACATTTAGGTATATCGATTCACCCAAAGAGAAGATTTTGATTAAGCAAAATACCGGGTTAAAAGAGGGGTATGCTGTATTAGAAGAGCGGGTGAAGCAATTAGAGTTACAGATGGATGAAATAGAAAATCGTGATAATGGGGTTTATCGTGCCATTTTCGGTTCGGAGCCGATACCTGATAGTGCGCGTATTGAGGATATGGAGAAGAAAAAAGAAGTAAAACTAGTGCAGCAATTAAGTGAAGATGAGTTAATTGAAGGCATAAGGACACAGTTAAATAATTTATCTTACCGAACGGCTTATCAGCTAAAATCTTTTGATGAAATCAATAATTTGGTAAAAAATAAAGCCAAATTATTAGCGGCAACTCCTTCTATTCAACCCATTAGCAATAGAAATTTAACAAGGGTGGCTTCTGGTTTTGGGTATCGAATTGATCCGATCTATAAAGACAGAAGATTGCATGGCGGCCTTGATTTTACAGCGCCACAAGGAACACCTATTTATGCTACCGCTGATGGGGTAGTGCGTGATGCTGGTTTTAATACTGGCGGTTATGGCAATAGGGTTATGATTAATCATGGTTTTGGTTATCAAACCATTTATGCCCATATGTATCGGATAAAAGCAAGGGTGGGTGATAGGGTTAAAAGGGGCGAAGTTATTGGGTATGTAGGAAATACGGGGAAGAGCACAGGCCCGCATTGCCATTATGAAGTACATCGCAATGGGGTACCTGTAGACCCTATCTATTATTTTTATAACGACCTTACCCCGGCTCAGTTTGATCGTATTCTTAAATTGGCAGCAGCTAGTAACCAAAGTTTCGACTAAACAAAACAATTTTTATCAATCATTTGTATTGTAATAAACTATTGTGGAACCTGGTGTACGCAAATATTTAATCAGAATCCTAAATACACTTTCCTTAGGGTTGTTATGGATGGCACTGAATTCTACCTTTGGTATTATGTATGGTTATGCTTTTGTAGTAGATGCAATTTCTACCGGTAATATCGTATTCTACATTTGGTTTATGCTTAGCCTCACTGCATTACTTTGGTGGATACTCAAAAAGTGGAGTGAGCCCATTGATTTCGATAATTAATTTTTTCCATCTTTTGTATCTAAAATAACAGGTGTATTTCCCTTGCCCATTACAATTACTTTAGCATTTGGAGAAGTAACCAACCCTTTCATTACTTGTATGTTTTCATACTGTAATTGCTTATCACTTAAACCAGCACTAATAATGCGTTGATAATCTGCAATACCTTGTGCTTCTACGCGTTTACGCTCTGCTTCTTGTTTTTCTTTTTGTAATACGAATTCCATTTTTTGTGCTTCTTGCTCTGCCTTAATTTTTTCTTCAATAGAAGTTTTTACATTGGCTGGTAGGGTAATATTTCTTACGAGTAATTGCTCCAATACTAAACCACGTTTTTTAAAATCATCCTCAATACTTTTGAAAATACGGGTTTGAAATTGATCTCTTTTGGTTGAGTATAAATCAATAGCGGTATAGTAAACTGCATTATCACGAATTTTTGTGCGTGTAAGCGGACGAACAATTTTATCTCTATAATCTAAACCCGTTTCGCGAATAATACGAGGGGCTTCATGGCTTAAAACACGGTATAGAACGGTAAGGTCAATAATCACTTCTAAGCCATCCGTTGTAAGTACGCGAATTGCATCATCCCCCTCTTTATCGCCCTCATCATGTACACCACTCATGGTATAATTTTGGGTTTTGATATCTACTTTTTTAATATCTACCAATGGGTTTACAACGGTTAAACCACTCGTAAGAATGTCGTCAGAAACCTTACCGAATAAGGATTTAACACCTATTTGCCCTGCATCAATTTGTTTTATACAGGAAGTAAAAAAACCTAAAGCCACTACCGCTAAACCAAAGTAGCGAAGCCCTTTTCTGAATTTATCAAACGCTTCTTTTTCTTTATTAATAAAGGCTGCTGCAAAGAAGATAAGCAACCCGATGATCATAAGTACCATTTTTTCTGTTTTTATTATGAGTAGTTAATTTCATTAGAATATTACATTAATGTACTAAAAGTAACTAGGTAACTATGTAAACTAATAAATCAATAGGTTGCTTAGTCTACTTATTTACTTAGTTTACTTAATACCTCTCACCATCTCCCGCTTCCCTGGAGGTTCCGATATTTTATGAATAGTTAATCCGGCTGCTTCCATTTTCACTAATAAGGAGAAAAGGTAGTTAAAAACTTCAATAGTCCATAATTCAGGTTGTGCCGTTGGAGCGAAAGCGTCGAAATTATGCGATCTGTCAGTTGTTACTTCAATTATTCTTTGCATCCCTTACAAATTAATTAACTTGTTGTATGGATTATAAAGCACATTTAGGAAAAGATAAGAAATTACAAAAAATTCTCAGCAGCGATACACATGTGTTGATACTTAGAAAAAACATACCTGTTCGTATTATGAATAGCATTATGAGTCAGCAATTGAGTACTAAAGTTGCCGAAGTAATTTTTAATCGTTTCATAGCTTTATACAAAAATAAAGAACCAAAGCCGCAGCAGGTATTAGATACACCGGATACGGAATTAAGGGCTATTGGACTCAGTAATGCCAAAGTGAGTTATGTTAAAAATGTGGCTAGCTTTTGTTTGGTGCATGGTATTACCGATAAAACTTTGGTCAAAATGACTAATGAAGAAATCATTGATTTATTAGTACAAATAAAGGGGGTAGGCAAATGGACGGTAGAAATGCTACTGATGTTTAGTTTAGGAAGGGAAGATGTTTTTGCAGTAGATGATTTAGGTATTCAACAAGCCATGTGTAAGCTTTACAATATTGATATAACAGATAAAAAAGCTATGAAGGAGAAAATGCTGCACCTATCAAAAAAGTGGAGCCCATACCGAACGTATGCATGTTTGCATTTGTGGAAATGGAAGGATAATTAGGCTTATAGGGTTTATAAAGTAAATAAGTACTCAACCCCTTAGGGGTTTTATTCTTCTTATGCTGAATTCCTTCCTGCATTGATGATGCCAAACATGCTTCTCGTAACTAATTTTTCGTAATTGGCTTTGGTTTCTTCACTTGAAGTTTGGTTATTAATATGATCTAAAGCA
>JBDKJW010000242.1:0-4186 GCA_039796395.1 Bacteroidota bacterium | reverse complement strand
GCGAATAGAAAGAACTAACAAGTTTAAAAGAACTTGGGGGCTTTACTTCACACTCACCAAACTTGTCAGCGGGTAGCGCAAATTTCTGTAACCCATCATATCTACTTTTATACTGCCCACAGCAATGGGGCTTTCCACACGTAACAGCAAATGGTTAGGGTCATCGCTAACCCAGGCAGTCATTTTTTCGCCGCCTTCAAAAATGGTTCCTTTAACAAGCAGCGGTTTAAATTTTATAGCATTGAATTTACCATACTTGGTTTTGATTGTTTCCTTTCCTAAATACTTAATATATAAGTTGTATACTTCATGATCTAGGTACATAGAAAATGGAATCTTATCTTCTACCTGATATTTATTAAAATCAATATTACGGGCATAATATATAGCACTTAATACATCTTGGATACAATTAGGCACTTTCAGTGTTCCTTTTGCACTGGTGGCAGTGTTGGCTTGTTGATTAAATGTTACGCTTTCATTGATTTTATAGCCTCCTTCATCTACATCACGTAAAAATTTCAATGGCTGCAAAGTGGCCGTATCAACAAAAGATTCATATTTATCACGTACTTTAAAAATCCAGTCATAGCTAGAATTTGAAGTACCCTCACCAATAATATGATAAATTGGTTTATTGTTTAATTTTTGATTTTGAACAGTAAATGTGGCAGCGCCAGCATTAACATAAATACCTATAACTGAATAGAATACATTAAAACTAATACTTTCACCATCTTGAAATGCATAGTTTCTCAAACCACAGAAATCGTTTCCTGCGGATAATCGAATGCCACTCAAACAGATAGAAATAAGTACTACAAATTTCTTCACCCTTTAGCTGCTTTATTATTAAATATTCTAATGCCTAAAACGAATATGGTTCCAATAATTGCAGGAACAAGCAGGTTAATTAACCAGATACCAGCTGCCATTGCAATGATGCCCACATGATCTGTTGTTAATAATCCAAATAAAGTTAAACTAACTTTTCCTCTTAACCCAAGTTCTACTAAAGTAATACTAGGCACAATTGCTAGTACCAATAATAAAACCCCACTCATCGCAAATACATTTATTACAGACAAGTTAAGGTCAAATAATTTCGATACAAGATAGTATTGCAATAAAAAAACAAAGAACCTTAAAAATGAAAGTAGTAAAATACTAAATAACCGGGTGTAAGTAAACACTTCTAATTTCTCAACAAGAAAACGATATTTTGCAACGATTGGTAACCGTTCTAGTAATTCAATTAATGCGGGCATTCGAAAGTAAGCCAACGTAAACAAACTTACCCCAACGCCAATTAAATAGATTAAACTATCTAACCAAAAAATAGATAACCCAGGCAATTGGTTCGTTTCATCTATAATATGTAATCTTATGTAAAGCAAGCAAAAAACACCCATTACAAAGGTTGTAACAATTTGAGCCATACTACCAATAATAGAGAGTACCACGCCACGCAACCTATTACCGTCATTTAAAAAAAGCGATCTGCCGGCTGGTTCGCCAATTCTATTAAATGTACTGAACCCCATTGCTTGTCCGGCAAAAATGGCTTTAAAAGCAGCCCAAAACGACAGTTTTTGGATATCATAAACCTGCAATTGCCATTTACGTGCTTCTATTCCCCAATTCGCTAGCATAAGTAGTACAACGAGTACTAAATTCCAAATGTTACTACTATTAATAGCTTTAACAATTTGTTGCCATGATTGCTGAACATCATGCTGTAGTTGAATTTGGTGATAGATAGACCATGAAAACCAAACAAATAGAATGGGACCAATTACATAGTTGAGTATAATACGCGTTCTCTTCGTCAAGCCAGTTTTTTTGGTAAATGTCGGGAAATAGTGATTAAGTTATTGAGTTACTAAGTTATTGAGTATATCTGGTTAAATTGCATTATTAATAACCTAGTAACCTAATCACCAATTAACTTAAATTCTCCTACAACAACCATCCTCGGTATCGATCCTGGTACGCAGCTCATGGGTTATGCTATTATTACTATAGAAGGCACAATTATAAAAGTAGAAAAGCTGGATACATTGAGGCTAACAAAGGAAAAAGATATTTATAAACGGCTAGAAATAATTCACAAAACAGTAGTTGAGTTAATTAGTTTGTATAAGCCTACTGATTTTGCCATTGAAGCACCTTTTTTTGGCAAAAATGTACAGAGTATGTTAAAGTTAGGCAGGGCACAAGGGGTTGCTATTGCAGCAGCCATGCAGCATGGTATCAGTGTTTGTGAATATGCTCCCAAAAAAGTAAAGCAGTCTGTAACAGGCAATGGAAATGCAGATAAAGAGCAGGTATGGAAAATGCTTGCTCAACTATTAAATTTGAAAGAAAAGCCTTCTTCTTATGATGCTACAGATGCACTATCAGTTGCATATTGCCATTATCTACAGTCTACGAGTATTGTAAAAGGAGTGGGGAAAAAACTAAAAGGCTGGGAAGATTTTATAGCAAAAAATGCTAGTCGCGTAAAAAAATAACCATTATAAAGCCGCTATTATTTTCACTTGCACTTCTTTCAATTCTTCAGGTGAAAGTTTGAGTTTAGGCCGGGTGAAATTAAGATCATCAGCATCATTAATGGGAACAAGGTGTACATGTGCATGTGGTACTTCTAGTCCTACTACACTTATACCACAACGATTGCATGGAAATGCTTTTTCAATGGCTTTAGCAATGGGCTTAGCAAATAAAAGTATATTAGATAATGTTTGGCTATCTAAATCAAAAAATACATCAACATCTACTTTCGGAACAACCAAAACATGCCCTTTCACTAAAGGAAAAATATCTAAAAAAGCATAGAACTGTTCATTCTCTGCAATTTTATAAGCGGGTATTTCTCCTTTAATGATTTTGCTAAATAGGGTCATCTTAAACGGTAATATCTTCGACTTTAAATTTAATAACACCCGTTGGTGCTTGCACTTCAGCAATCTCTCCCTTTGCTTTACCTAATAAACCCTTACCAATAGGTGAGCTTGCAGAAATTTTACCTGCTTTTAAATCAGCTTCTTTTTCTCCAACAATCTGATAAGTAACTGTTTTCTTTGTGGCCACATTGGTGATTGTAACCTTAGTGAGAATAGTAACTTTACTAGTATCTATAGTACTCGTATCCACAATTTTTGCGTTGGCAATAGCTCCTTCTAATTGTTTTATTTTAGCTTCTAACATTCCCTGCGCCTCTTTAGCCGCATCGTATTCGGCATTCTCCTTCAAACGATCAACAGATTTCATCCGCTGAACATCTTCTCGCATCTTATCAAAAGTTTCCTTAGTAACGTACATATTCATTTCACTCATACACTTTGCATTAATTTGGATAAAAAAAATACAACGCCACATTTTACTGCAGCGTTGCATGGGTACAAAAGTAAACATTAAGTACAAAAAAAAGGGCAAAAATTTGATTTTCCAATTAAGAGTCTTATATTCACGTCATCCTTTTAGCCTAAAAACCTTTTATGAAAACCAAAATTCTAATTGGAATTGTAACTATTTCGTTATTCTTTTCTTGTACCAAAACCGAAACTCCTCTTAACTCAATTGACGAAGTTAGTTTAATAACTGTCATGGCTTCAAGAGATAACCATCAATTTGCAATTAATTACTCTAATCTCCTTTTTTAGTAAAAATATTATAAAAAAAATAATACATAACAGGTTCTTTTTACTACTCAAACGGGTTCGTCTAATTGCTACGTTTTATAAAAATTTTTTCCTGTTTTCAATATTTATAAATTTCTTTTGTTTGCGTATAGCTTGGATTAATGGTTTAGTTAGTTTTTTTGGTATTTTTTGGTGTAAGATAGCAACATTAATATTTGCTTATTTTCTTGTTAATTCACAAAAAAAGAATGAATATTATTACTACCAAAATTCAGGCATTTCAAAACTGCTATTATGGGCTGTTACGCTTAGTTTTGATTTTTTCTTTTTTCTTTTCCTAGTGATTGTAACGCAATATATTCGATGACTCACACCTTAGAAATAAGCAGTATTCAACTAGAATTTGACTCAAAAAAAATTTTATCAAATATTTATTTGAAATGTGAAACTGGAAAAATAACAGCACTATTGGGTAGAAATGGTCAGGGAAAATCATCCCTTATGAAAATAGCATATGGTAGCCTACCTGCAGAAAAATCTAT
>JBDKJW010000241.1:0-3479 GCA_039796395.1 Bacteroidota bacterium | reverse complement strand
ATGACTTATGCAGATTGTATGTTTAAAGCACAAAACAGTTTACAAATTTGTGATTGTGCAAAAATTGTAAGTGCTGTTTTTACGGATACTAACGCTAAAGAAACATCTCAACTAAAAGACATATCTGCAAAAACAGATTGGATATTAATTCATGCCTCGGTTTTTTCTACTGATTTTACACTTCAGCAAACACGCGTTGCTTACAACCTTTTTTCCTTTTATTTACCTACCACTTTACAAAATCGCATATTTCGTCCGCCTTGCTTACTTGGTTAAATACTTATTTTTTAACCATTTAATTGAAACCATGAAATATACATGTATGTTATTGGTTGCTGTATGCGGCCATATATCGCTCAACTATGCGCAGGTAAATACGCCTATTCAAAACACGGTAGTAATTAGTGAAAATAAACAACCCATGCTTTTGGGGCATTGTACTATCAGTAAACTTAAAGAGGAACCATTTGATAGTTGGTTTGTGCCCAATTATACAAACTATAAACCCGATTCTAGCTTATTGACTGATGTAGCAAAAGCCATTCGCAAAAAACATATCGACATTTTTATGGGTACCTGGTGTGGGGATAGCAAAAGAGAAGTACCTGCTATGTTGAAAATATTAAACGCGATAGGTTTTGATAGTGTAGACATTTCATTGATAGCTGTTGGCAACAACGCGGAATTATATAAAAAAAGTCCGCAAGGTGAGGAGTTAGGGAAGAATATTGTAAGGGTCCCTACCTTCATTATTTATGATAAGAAAAAAGAGATTGGGCGTATTATTGAATATCCCGTAGAAAGTTTAGAAAGGGATCTGCTAAAAATTCTTCGAAAAGAGCCTTATATACCCAATTATCACCAGCTTAGATTGTAGCACTATTCCATTACTTTTTTCCAGAGTTCAGGAATTCTTTTCATCCATACGAGTTCTCTTCTCTTTAGCGAAGCCTCTTGAGCTGGGTATCCTAAATAAGTTTTACCCCCCGCTAAAGAGGAGGGAACTCCACTTTTACCCAGTACAACTGCATTTGAACCAATAGTAATCGTTTTGTTAACCCCTACCTGACCCCATAAAACAACACCGTCTTCAATAATCGTTCCTCCGGCAATACCAACCTGTGCGGCAAACAAACAGTTTTTACCAACGGTAACATCATGACCAATATGCACCATATTATCCATCTTGGTTCCTTCTCCAATAATTGTTTCCGCTGTTACGCCTCTATCAATAGTACACCCTGCGCCTATCTCCACATTATTTTCAATACGAACAGATCCGCAGCTTTGCATTTTTTTATACCAGAGGGGTCTATTTTTTTTGGTATTATAATAAAATGCATCGCCCCCAATAACGGTACTTGATTGTATAATAACATTATCGCCAATAAAGGTGTAATCTAACAAAGAAACATGTGGATGAATGATGCAGTTTTTGCCAATGCGTACTTCTTTACCAATAAAAACATTGGGCATAATTACAGTGCCGTCTCCTACCACTACATCATCGCTAATTAATTTTTGTGTTGGTACAAACGGTCGAAAATGATTTACAATTTTTATGTATGCTTCAAATGGATCATCAACTATTAAAATTGTTTTTCCATCCGGAATAATTACATCAGTTGTATTGATAATTATAAAATCGGCATCACTTTGCAAGCAGGTATTATAATATTTGGGATGATCAACAAAAACTAAATCTCCTTTTTCAACTTTATGAATTTCATTGATACCAAAGATGGATGCGGAGGTATTACCAGCAGTTTTTGCATGAATCAAATTTGCGATCCATTCAACCGAAACAGGGGCAGGAAACTTCATTTATGGCGTTTTTAGCAGAAATAAAGGTACTAAGTGAAAAATTTTTTGAGGTTTTTTTTTGGCAATTTTCTGCACAAAAAAGGTACATAAAACCACGTTTAAAAAAAGAACTGTGTACCCGCGTTGTATTATATACGCTTTATATAATCTTCTACAACGCTTTGTTATCAATAGTTACAGCGAATTGATTTTTTTGATACTGAATTTTATTTTTTTATTTCGCTATTTTTTTGACGAAAAAATAGCAGCATATAAACTTTCACAATCCACAGTATCATTCAAAATGTTAATAAAATTGTTTAAAAAAATTTTTGCATTCGATAAAGTTCTTTTTAATATTGTGTAGGGAAACTTGTTTCCCTGTACTTACTAACCCATCCATATACAAGGTCTCGCTTCTGCGAGACTTTTGTTTTCTAAGTACAAGATCAAATAAATTATATGAGTACGTCGTCATTTTCCGAACAGGAAATTATCAGAAGAGAAAAATTACTAAAGCTACAAGCAGCAGGTATTGATCCTTTTCCTGCACCATTGTATCCGGTAAATAGTTATTCAACAAGTATAAAAAATAACTACACGGAGGAAACAAAAGATGCATTTACTGGCTTATGCGTTGCCGGCAGAATTATGAGTATAAATGATAAAGGAAAAGTATTCTTTATTAAAATACAAGATAGTAAAGGTATCATTCAGCTATATGTGAAGCGTGATGATATTTGCCCAACAGAAGATAAATCGTTTTGGGATAATGTGGTAAAACATGGTTTAGATTTAGGTGATATTATTGGTTGTACCGGATATGCATTTATCACTAAAACGGGTGAAACTTCTATTCATGCTGAAACCGTAACCTTACTTACAAAATCACTAAAACCATTACCCGTTGTAAAACGTGATGAGGAAGGAAATACTTTTGATGCAGTAACGGATCCTGAGTTTAGGTATCGCCAACGTTATGCCGATCTTATCATTAACCCTTCTGTAAAAGAAACTTTTGTACAGCGTACAACAATCATTAATACGATTCGTGAATTTTTAAATAGCCAAGGGGCATTAGAGGTAGATACCCCCGTTTTACAATCGATTCCAGGCGGTGCTGCAGCTAGGCCATTTATTACCCATCATAATGCTTTAGATGTACCTTTTTATTTGCGTATTGCCAATGAATTGTATTTAAAGCGATTGATTGTGGGTGGTTTTGATTGGGTTTATGAGTTTAGTAGAAATTTTCGCAATGAAGGGATGGATCGAACACATAACCCTGAATTCACAGTTTTAGAGTGGTATACGGCCTATAAAGATTATTTATGGATGATGGAGGTTACGGAGCAATTATTCGAAAAAATAGCCCTTACCCTTCATGGCACTACCGATGTTGTATTAGGTGATAAAACCATAAGTTTTAAAGCCCCCTTTAAACGTATTAGTATTCATGATGCCATCAAAGAAAATACGGGTATAGATGTAAGCGAAATGGATGAAGCCGGTTTGCGTGTTGTTTGCAAGGATTTAAAAATAGATGTGCCGCCTACCATTGGGAAGGGCAAGTTAATCGATGAAATATTTGGTGCCACTAGCGAGCATACATATGTGCAACCTACTTTTATTATTGATTACCCGGTAGAGATGAGTCCGCTCACCAAAAAACACCG
>JBDKJW010000240.1:0-3506 GCA_039796395.1 Bacteroidota bacterium | reverse complement strand
AAGAAAGGAATAAAATTCAAGTGAATACCAGTTGCTGGCAAGCTCTGCAAATATTGTTCTTTATTAGCAATAGAACCTTGTGTAATCAATGATTCGGCAAGCTCCGCAAATTCATTTCTCCCCCAATGATTGATATAGGCTTGCTTGGTACGCCAATGATGCACTATATTTTTTATGTTTTCAAATTCTTGAAACCCTAAATGAAAAGCCGCAATAGCTTCGCCTGTTGGAGTTGATAAGAAAGTATGAATTTGTGCTGCAGCTTCGTCCATCATAAATACACCACAGCGAATAAAAGGGATGCCTAAAATGGTAAGCTCGTTCCAAATAAGCGGTGTAATTCTATTCAAATCCTCTTTGGTACGCATAGAAGCAATATCGGCACGTATTCTATCAAGTGCTGCTTGCTTAATCGCTTCTTTAGCAGCGGCTTCTGCTGTTTGTAAATCTAAGAATCGGGTATAGGTTTGACTGAATACTTTTGCAAAACGAGTTAACAACTTCATTGTTTCCTCAGGCATTTGTTCATGAGCAGTGATGAGTAATAGCCCTTGTGAAAAAAATGCGGCATGATGCACCCTTTTGCCCTTCATCTTCGATTCATCAATAGGCAGTTTTACTTTATCTCTTACAAATGCAACCCATTCTTTTAAAGGTTCTCCGCTAAGCTCGATTACAAGTGAATCTTGACCTTCTTTCCAGCCCACAAAATATTGGGAGATGGTGGGACCGTTAAACGATGCATCAAAGCGGCTCGTTAACTGGCCGCCTGTTTGATCTGTTAGCCACCATTCAATTACCTGTTTTTCTTCTTTAATAATGCCGATAGACATTCGGTCGGGTATTTTTCCAAACGCTGCAAACTGTTCAAAAAGAACCTGAGCTGTTTCGGGCAGTTGCTCACTTTTTTGCATAGCCATGGTTCTGCTACGCACTCGCTCTAAAGCCATTTCTATCTGTGCTTCACGCGCTTGTGCTTCAGCAGCTGTTAAATCGGTAAAGCGTTGATAAGCTAATTGAAATACATTTCTAAACCTTTTTAATAATGCTAACTTTTGTTCATCAATACTTTCAAAAGTAGATACACCGATGGAGCCAATACCAATAGAATAAAAATAATAATGCAAGTGCGTGATTTTGTTCAATCGTTTATCGTCTTTCTCACCACTGCTTTTTCTAAAATTCCGCCAAGCCTCAAATTCTTCTCCTACAAAAGCCACATCAACAAATGCATCTTGGGTAGATCTACTTTGCATTACCAAGTGATTGATTACCGGATGTATATGATAGCCATATTTAGTAACCGCCCTTCCTCCATAAGCCGAGTAATCGTAATTCAAAAAAGTTTCATCTGCATCATTATGAATATTGATCATGGTATTACGCAGCTCAGTAATACCCAACTTTAACAACTCTGTATAAATAGCTTCGCAAATATTCAATAACTCATTAGAATGATGCATACTCATGGCCACCGATCTCACTTTTTCTAATGATGCTTCTATTTGTGCTTCTCTTGCTTGTGTTTCTGCTTTTTGTAGATCAAGGAAGCGGGTATAGGTTTGTTCGAATACCTTAGCGAAGCGTTTGAAAATATCTTCTTCTTCAAAAAAGTGTGTTGTAATTATTAGTAAGTAACCATATTTATAAGAAGCTATATAAAATTTTTGCCAAGTAGGGAACGACATTCCTGATTCAATCAGTTCTTTATAATTTTCTCTAAAAGAAGGAACATTCATCAGTTCATCATAAATCGCTTTCAGCTCTTCCCCCTCCTGTATATAGGTGTATAAATCAATTCCATTCTGCCAAGCATCATACATGCTTTGTTCTCCATCATTTGCCGTATACGGAATAACAAATCGCTTGAATGAATGTCCGGTTATAGGACTGCCCATCCACTTTTCAACAAGTTCATTATTTTTTTCGCATAGCGCAAAACCACAGGTCCATAGCTCCGCGCCCAATTTTTTTAATTGCAAGAACAATTCCGTAGCTGTTTCCGAAAGTTCTGTACTATGCCGCATGGCCATAGTCCTTGCTCGCACTCTTTCTAAAGCTAACTGTATTTCTGCTTCTCTTGCTTGTGCTTCCGCTTTTTGTAGATCTAAATAGCGCCGATATGTTTGTCCGAATACATTTGAGAATCGAATAAAAATAGAAATAGACTCCTCTGTAAATTGTTTTTGTGAGAATACATATAAGCAACCTTCTTTAAAAAAGAAATCTGTATGTACTATCTTTTCTTGTGATGAATAATAGTCTTTCTTAATTTTGTAGTTTTCTTGATTTCGCATGGCCTCATAGTACTTCTCTTTATCTATGCCCTGTAAAATGTATTGATACATTTCTTTTTGATCAAGCCAGTTTCGATAAACATTTTTGAGGAGCTTATGTAGGCGCATGTTTAAATAACCTATGGTGAGCTCTGTTTTTCCCGTTGTTTTTTCTGCTGTCCATAGCTCCATCATCTCATTAGGCTGCATAATACCTATGCCACAGCGATCTTCAGCAGTAAGAACCCCAAGTATAGCTAGTTCATCAAACATAGCTGCAACGCTTTCACCCACATCCTTACTGTTGTGCATAGCCATCGTTCTTGCACGAACTCTTTCTAATGCCAGCTCTATTCTTGCTTCCCAAGCATTTGCAGCGGCTTCTTGCAAATCTTTAAATCGCGTGTAGGCCAATGAAAAAACAGCTGCAGCTCTTTTTAATAAACCCCAACTTTCTGCATTAATATCCCCTATTGTAGCTGCTCCAATAAACCCATCGTTAAACTTTACCAAATGATAATTACGATCTGGAATGTCTTTACCATAATAGCCCTTTAATACTTTTGAGTGGCTGGCGCAGTAATTTATCCATTCCTTTCGCTGCTCACCTTGCATAGGAATTGATTTTTGATTTTTTGTGGATTGATAAAATTGCCACATCTGTTTCCCCACCCAGGTTTCATTCAACTGCAATGTCATTTCATCGCTTATTAATATCGATGTGTTTTTTCTTAGGTCTTTTAGCGCATACCAACACTCCGTAGTATTGTTTTTGCCAATAATATAAATAGAACTTGTTTCTAACTCTTCCACACCCAAACCACCCATCTCTTTTCTTAGCAACATGGCCACTTCTATTAGCTCTTCTGGTTTTTGCATAGCCATTGAACGTGCCCGCACTCTTTCCATCACCGCTTCTATCTGCGCTTCGCGTGCCTGTGATTCTGCTTTTTGCAAATCAAGAAACCGGCGGAATGTTAAGGCAATAATAGAACGGAAGCGATCTAATACTTTCTTCTCTTCTGGTGTGTATTCTTTATCCGTCCATGAGTAAAATAACCCATCTCCAAAAGCAAAATAATAACCAAACTCTGTACTATTTTTTATTGTGGTTTTTTGTTTAACAGCAGCTTCTTTAAAGAATGCATTGTTATAATAACTTTCCAGCTCTTTTCCCTTTAGTACTTCATCTAAGTCTTTTTGTTCTTGCCACGCCTTTATTTGTCGGCG
>JBDKJW010000239.1:0-3534 GCA_039796395.1 Bacteroidota bacterium | reverse complement strand
CCTACCCCTTATTGGGTTACTTATTCTGAACTAGTAAAAATTGCCCGTGGTAAAGTAGTAGAAATTCGTACCACCGTTGATAATAAATTCAAACCTACACCTGCACAAGTTGAAGCAGCTATAACACCCAATACAAAAGTGTTTATGTTCTCCTCTCCTTGTAATCCTTCTGGTGCGGTATATAGTCAAGAAGAATTAGCAGGTTTGGCAGCCATATTTCGCAAGCATCCAAATATTACTATACTATCCGATGAAATTTATGAATACATCAATTTTGTAGGTAAGCATGAAAGTATTGCACAATTCGATGATTTAAAATCACGTGTTGTAATCATCAACGGATTGAGTAAAGGCTTCGCCATGACCGGCTGGCGCTTGGGTTATATTGCTGCTGATGCAACGATTGCAAAAGCCTGTGAAAAATTGCAGGGCCAATTTACCAGTGGTACCAACTCCATCACACAGAAAGCAGCTGTAGCAGCACTTACAGGCGATTTACGTCCTTCCATGGAAATGACCGAAGAGTTTACACGCCGCCGTAAACGCACATTGGAATTGGTAAATGCCATACCAGGGTTTAAATGTTTTGAGCCCGAAGGTGCATTCTATGTTTTCCCTGATGTGAGCCATTATTATGGTAAATCTGCGAATGGTGAAACGATAAAAAATGCCGCAGATTTAAGCATGTATATACTCAATAACGCGCACGTATCATCTGTAATGGGCGATGCATTTGGCGAACCCAATTGTGTTCGTTTTTCATTCGCCAATAGCATGCAAAATATTGAACGCGCTTGGGGAAGAATTGCGGAGGCGCTTGCGTTGCTGAAGTAGAATGAGTAAATAGGTAAAATATGTAACTTGTGCGTAACCCTACAGAGGTGAGAAGTGTGGTTAACATGTAAATGTATCTCAATTTTAGAAAAATAATATCCTAATATCAACGTATGGCAATACCAGATTTTCAAAGTATTATGCTTCCTCTATTAACCTTTCTTAAGGATAATCAAGAGCATTCAATGAAAGAAACTCTAAATTATTTGAGCAAAAAATTTGAACTATCGGATGAACAGTTGAACGAGATGCTCCCTAGTCGTAACCAAACCATTTTTTATAACCGGGTTACATGGGCTAAGGCTCATTTAAAAATGGCTAATTTGGTTGAAAATACCAAGCGCGGGCATTTCAAAATTTCTTCGTTGGGATTAGATACCCTTAATACAACCCCATCTGAAATTAACCTGAAATTTTTAAAACAAATTCCTGGATATCTAGAAAATTCAGGAAGAATAAAAGAAGAAGGAAGATTAACTGACGTGATTGAGGCCGACGAAACCACACAAACCCCGGAAGAAATTTTGGAATACAATTACTTAAAGGTTAGAAAAAATTTAGCGTTAGATATACTACTTAAAGTTAAATCTTGTTCGCCTGCGTTTTTTGAAAATATGGTTGTGGAACTCTTAGTTAAAATGGGATATGGCGGTACAATTAAAGAAGCCGGAAAAGCAACAAGGTTAACAAATGATGGTGGTATAGATGGAATTATTAAAGAGGATAAACTTGGGTTAGATTTTATATATATTCAAGCTAAGAGATGGGATACTCAAACCGTTGGCAGACCAGATATCCAATCATTTGTTGGTGCCTTAGATGGGCAAAGAGCCAGTAAAGGAGTATTTATAACTACATCAAGATTTACTGATACAGCAATTGATTATGTAAAAACAATTACTAAAAAAGTCATTCTAATTGACGGTGAGCAATTAGCTGATTATATGATTGATTACGGACTTGGTGTATCAACATTCAATAGCTATGAGTTAAAAAAAATCGATAATGACTTTTTCGATGAAGAATAGCATAAATGATATTATGTCACCCCTTCGGGGTTGGTTAGCTTTGAACGCTTTTTCTGCTAATAACATTTAATCCCCTTCAACCCCGAATGCTCGGGGCTCAGGATGACACCTACGGGATTATGACCTAGTTACTTAATTTACCTAGTTACTTAATTTACCTAGTTACTTAGCTTACCTAGTTACTCTATAAACCTTACTTACTCCCCATAACAACCCCGCCCTTCTTACTATCTACACTCACTTCATACTTACCCTTGCCTTGTACAATCCAACGAACGGTTACTGTACCGAGACCGGGAATATTTCCAACTTCAATGATAGAAGGATTATTTTTTTGCTCAGTAGTTAGGTTTAAATCAGCGTTTTCTACCGTCATTCCAGCTAGTACTTTAGCCGTTGTTTTCAATTGAATATAATCGGGTCGCTCAATTTTGTTTTTAACATCAACACTGCTATGTGTAGGCATTAATCGGCTATTCGCAATTACTGCTGTTACTTCTGTGAGTCCATCACCTAGGTCTTTATCCATGATACTACTTACTGATAATTTGGGGGTATGGTAACAGTGATAAATAGTGAAAGCCATATTACGGTGCGCATCTGATTCTAGTAAAAAACCGGGATGTGCTCTGCCAAAATTTTTCTTGAACCCACCGATTTCAATTTTACCGTATTGCGGATGATCATATTCTTTCCAACCTACAAATGCATCTTGAAATAATAAGTAACGATCAAAATTATATGATGTATTATCAAAAGGATCGCGTGTAGCTTCTTTCATAAACATCAAATAAGGTGTCCATAATTCGTTGGAATAAGTATAGATGCCTCTACCTGCATAAAACCAATCGAGCTCACCACCATAAGCTGAATACAAATCTTTATAAACTACGAGGTACTTATACCCCGGCATCAACTCCTCTCCTTTTTTGGCAATGGCATCATACACTTGTATGTCTTGCCCATTATAAGTACTAATATCTTCTGGTCCAGCTCCACCTGGGCCACGTAAAATCATACCACCCGCATTATGAAATGACTGTGCTGCTGCAATATTTGGATGCTTGAATACAAATTCCATAATCGCTCTATTTTCTGGCAAAGAGAATGGATATTTATAAGCTCCGTTTTGAATATAATTTGGCTGCCATCCCCAACCCCAATCTCTATTCGGGTCGTATTCAAATGCATAGCCATCTTCATTTACACGGCCATCGCCATCATTATCAATACCTTCTATACCTAATAATTCATAGTCGCCTTTTTCATCTGCGCCTACTTGTATCATATTGCGTGGATCTCTAGGATCAACTTTATATCTTCCATTTGGGGTTTTACGGCGCATCATGGTTATATGTCCATCCCCATCCAAATCATCATAATTATCTTCATTCACTAATCCATCACCATCATTATCAATAGGCTTTACGCCAGAACGGGGAGAACTCGCTGTATTGGGCTTGTGCATATAGCTATCACGCGCATCGGGGTTGATTGAAGGTACAATATAGAATACTTTATCGGCCAATAGTTCTTGAATGAATTTGGTATCCGCAAAAGACTCTGTTAAATACCATGCAGTGTACATCGCAAATTCAGCGCCTTGTATTTCATTGGAGTGAATATTACCATCAATATACATCCCAGGCTTTTTCAACTCTTCTCCTTTCTT
>JBDKJW010000238.1:0-3548 GCA_039796395.1 Bacteroidota bacterium | reverse complement strand
TTTTAGGCGCAATTCTTTTTACCATTGTAATTGTAGCTGCTTTTTATGTTACAGTTAGAACCTTGTTTAATCAAAAAAAACTCAGTCAGATAAAAAGTGATTTTATCAATAATATGACGCATGAACTCAAAACACCTTTGGCAACTATTTCGTTGGCGGTAGATGCATTGAAAAATGAAAAAGTGCTGGCCAGTAAGGATAAGATGAGTTATTTCAATAATATTATTAAGGAAGAAAATACGCGGATGAATAAGCATGTAGAAACAATTCTACAAGCAGCTACTATGGAAAAGCAAGAGCTAAAACTCAATGTATCGCCCATTGTTGTACATGCCATGATTGAGCAGGCCATTGATAATTTTAAATTACAATTACAAGATAAGGGGGGTAATTTTCAATTACTGTTGAATGCAAAAAACGATACCATTAATGGTGATGAAGTGCATTTCTTCAACCTCATTTCTAACCTTATTGATAATGCTATTAAGTATTCAAAAGATACACTTGAGCTGAAGATATCTACGCATAGTACAAAAAATTATTTCGTCATGCGTTTTGAAGATAATGGTATTGGTATGAGTAAAGAAACCGTGAAACGAATTTTCGAAAAATTTTATAGAGCACATACCGGTAATGTACACAATGTAAAAGGTTTTGGTTTAGGTATGAGCTATGCAAAACAAGTGGTAGATGCACATAAGGGACGTATTAAAGTAGAAAGTGTATTGGGTAAGGGTTCTAGCTTTACCGTAGAAGTGCCGCTGGGGTAAAGCCTCAATCATGCCAGATTAAACTTCCATCCCCATAACTCAGCAAACGAAAATCATTATTTAATGCATATTGATACATGGTTTTCCATTCATTACCTACAATCGCTGCCACTAATAGCAGTAAGGTAGATTGTGGTTGATGAAAATTGGTTACTAAGGCCTTCATCAATTTGAATGTATAACCGGGTGCTATAATAATTTGCGTTTTGCTAATAAGCTTCTCCAACTTATTTTTTTCGAGCCATTGTAATAATGCAATCAACGAATCGCTGGCACTTATATTTCTTTCAGCTAATTCATATGGATCCCATTGATTAAGCATGAGTGCCGATGGTTTGATAGCTGGATGAATTATTGTTTTAACGCCTAACCAATAAATAGATTCTACTGTTCTTAAAGAAGTAGTACCCACACATATAATATCATGTTGTAGAGAAACTAATAATTGTTGAATCATTTTTTTATCTACTTCAATAAATTCAACATGCATATCATGATCTTGCATGGTGGCTGCTTTCACAGGTTTGAAAGTGCCAGCGCCAACATGTAGGGTTACAAATGCCTGTGCAATATTTTTGGTAGATAATGTATTAAATACTTTTTCTGTGAAATGCAAACCTGCTGTTGGTGCGGCTACTGATCCATCGTTTTCTGCATAGATGGTTTGGTATCTTTCTTTATCTGATTCCTCTGCTGGGCGATTGAGATAAGGGGGTAGTGGCATTAAGCCGGCTATATGTAATAACGCTGCAAAGCTTAGCGAATCATCATCCCAGCTTAGTTCTATGATATATGTTTCTTGGCGTTGCTCAATTTTTTTTGCAGTGAGTATAATTTCTTTTTGATCCGTAATTATTTTTTTGGTGAGTAATGGTTCTTTCCATTTTTTAGCGCCACCAACCATACATACCCATTGTACTTGATTGGTTTGCAACATAGCCGTTGTTATATCTGCATAGGTTGAACTTGGTGCTAGACAAAAAATTTCAATCGTGCCACCTGTTTCTTTTTGAAAAAGTAAACGCGCTTCAACCACTTTTGTATTATTAAAAATCAATAAGCTACCCGCTGAAATAAAATCGGCAATATGGCTATAGGTACTTTCTTCTATACGCGCATTTTTATATACCAATAATTTACTCTGGTCTCTCTCCGCGAGTGGATAGCGCGCAATTTTCTCTTCCGGCAAATGATAGGTAAAATCTTGAATGGATAAGCTGGCTGGGTGCATTGGGCAAAGATAATTCAGTTGTTTTTTGGGAAATACACTGTTAAATCAGGTATTTCAAGGCTTATCCACAACAATTCACAGCTATTTCACATGGTATTTGGAGCTAAATGCCCCCAAAACCTTACTGTAACTCACTCATAGCGAATTTGTTAGCTGTGGATAAATACAAACCCCCTATATTAGGTTTAAAAGTGGGAAAAAGTGTTATTTTGTGTCAACAAGTGGTAATCTTGGAAAAAGTTATTAACGAATGAGCGGATTTCACGGAGAATATGAAGCAACGGTCGACGCGAAAGGGCGTTTCCTGCTCCCTGGCTCACTGCGTAAGCAGTTGCCCGAGGCAGAGAATCGCTTTATCCTAAGCCGTGGCTTCGAAAAATGTCTCACATTATATCCGCTCAAAAGTTGGGAACTCATCATTGCTAAGATTAGCTCCTTGAACGATTTCGATCCAAAAGTAAGGCAATTCCGTAGGCAGTTCCTAGGTGGCGCAACCGAAGTAGAACTGGATACGGCTGGCCGTGTTCTTTTGCCAGCATCTTTAAAAGAGTTTGCCGGATTAAGTAAAGACATAGTGCTCGCCGCTGCTTTAGATCGTTTCGAAATATGGGATGCCGTTAAGTACAAACAGCTCTTTGAGGATTTCTCACCAGAGGCTTTCAGTAACCTGGCGCAGGAAGTGATGACCGAAAACAAGGAAAAGCACACCGACCGCTAGCTATGGAACAATTTGGGAATGAATACCATATCCCCGTTCTCTTCCAAGAAACTTTGGAAGGGATGGCCTTACAGCCAGATGGGGTTTATGTAGATTGCACATTTGGCGGTGGTAGCCATAGTAAAGGCATTTTAGCACAATTAGGTCCGAAAGGAAAACTAATTGCATTTGATCAAGATGCCGATGCACAAAATAATATACCGCCAGGCGAAACACGTGTGCAATTCATTCCCCAAAATTTCCGTCACATAGCCCGTTTTCTCAAGCTGCATAAAATAGAAAAGGTAGATGGCTTATTAGCCGATTTAGGCGTAAGTAGTCACCAATTCGATGAAGCAAGCAGAGGCTTTTCTATTCGGTTTGATGGACCTATGGATATGCGTATGGATAATCGACATGCGGTTACCGCAGCATCTATTATTCAGCAGTATAGCGAAACAGCATTCCATCAGATTTTTGAAAAATATGGAGAGGTAACCAATTCAAAAACATTGGCCAAACATATTGTTCAACAAAGATCACATATGCCCTATGCTTCTATCAGTCAGTTTAAGGCATTGATTAGCCCCGTGGTGAAAGGAAATCCGAATAAGTATTTGGCACAGGTATTCCAAGCTTTACGTATTGAAGTGAATGATGAAATGGGGGCATTGAAAGACTTGCTCGAACAAATTCCAACGGTGCTCAAACCCGGTGGTAGAGCAGCTATTATTACTTTTCATTCTATTGAAGATCGAATGGTGAAGAATTTCTTTCGCCAAGGAAGCTTTGAAGAGCAGCCCGAGAATCCTTTTGATAGAACGGAGAAAAAACAAGTGTTTAGGTTGAT
>JBDKJW010000237.1:0-3593 GCA_039796395.1 Bacteroidota bacterium | reverse complement strand
GTGCTCTAGGGTTAAATATACATATACCAAATAAACAACGATAGTTATTATTTCGGTGTATAAATTCATTTTGGAGTTACCTGTACCCGTTACTGCATTTACCCAAATGGTACCAAAGCTCATGAGCAGCATGGCGAAGGAAACGATACGGAGTACGGGTATGGCGGCTTCTATGAACGCGGGGCCTTGTGCGTATACACCCAGGAATTGTACGGGAAAAACATTAATGAGTACTAAACTGATAAAAGCCACTAGTAAACTCAGCTTCATGATCCTATTGATCAGGGGTATTACTTCTGCATGACGGTTTTGTCCGATTACATTACTCACCATCGTATTCGTAGTAGCTGCAAAGCCCCAGGTAAAGCAGCCAAAGAATCCGAAGAGATTGCGCATGGTATTGGAAACGGCGAGCGCCAGCGAGCCGTGGTGTTCAATCAAAATATAAAAATACTCCCAGCTAATAATGCTGATAGCATATTGTAAAATAATAGGGTAGGCTTGTACTAAAATTAGCCTAGTGGTATCTTTGCTTTTTCCTGCTTTGCGTAAGAGTTGTAACTTCTCTGCAACACCATTATAACGAATTACTAAAAATACAACGATAAGTCCGGCTATCTCTGCAATAATCGACGCATAGGCTGCTCCATTAAAACCTATAGCAGGCATACCTAGTTTACCATAAATAAAAGCATAATCGAGAACAATATTAACGACGGTTTCTGTAGCCGTACCAATAACAAGATATTTGCTATTATTAGTGCCTACTAACAGTGCATTGCGCATTTGATATACATATAAAAAAGGTAAGCCCAGAATCCTGATCCTTAAAAAATCAATGGCCATTTCAACCCCTTTACTATCGTGTAGCGACCACTTTAGAATTGTAGGGGCTAAAAACCAAGTGATTAATATCCCCCCAAAAGAGAAAAACAAGGAAACTCTTACGCCATGCCTAAATAAGCCATTTATTTCATCCATTCTATTTTCGCCAGCACGGCGAGAAATCAACGCTTGTAAGGCATTATTGAGCCCATTTCCAATCACAGCAAAAATGAGGTAATAAACGCCCGTAATGCCGGCTATAGCTAGCTCTGCCTGTCCTAATCGACCAAGAAAAATATTATTAGTAATAAAATTGAGTTGGGGCACAAATAAGGCCGCAGCAATGGGTAATGCAATTTGTAGAATTTGCTTATTACCTGTTTGAAGCTGTAAATTAACAGTAGCGGCCTGGTTACTCATAATCGTTGTAAAGATAGGTAAAGGCCATACGTTCTATATATGGGCTTAACTTTGTATTTTTAAAAAATATTCAGGCTAACTGAATCGCCAAAAAGAACATTATAGGCATGGCTAGGAAAAAGATTGGATTATACAACGATGATATTTCTGTAACACCAGAACATCATTTATATATTGAAATTTCTGAGGAAGAAATGGTGCTTCTCTCAAAATCTGGGAATTCACAAATAGAAGCATTTGAATTATTTAGCTTAGATAAAAGTAGTACTGATGATTGGAATGATATATTTTACGAAGTAAAGTCGGGTTCTCGTTTTCTAAATAGTAGTTATCGGCAGGTTAGTGTTTTCTTTAATGTTGATGAATCAATCCTTATACCCGAGAAATTATTAACAGCTACATCTGCGGAAGATTATTTGAACTTAGTGTATGGCGAATCTGCGCGACACGAAGTAAAATATGAAAAACTGCTGGCAACAAAAGTTTTCATCAATGCATACCGCATACGTAAATCAATTATGGAGTTGCTAGGCCGGCAATTTGTGATTTTTCAATCCTCGCATAGCTATGCTAATTTATTGAACGATGTAATGCGCCGCCCAAGAATTGAGGATCGGTTTATTAAAGTGCAATTTTACACACATCATTTTGTTGTAGCTATATGGAAAGATGAACGATTACAGCTTATCCATTCCTATCGATATCACCAAGCCGAAGATGTATTGTATTATCTATTGCGCATTACTACTCAGTTTAGTATGGAGCCAGGCGATTGTGTAGTAGAAATGAGCGGGATGATAGATACTTCTATGATAATGTATACGCAAATCAAAAATATATTTCCAACGATTCATTTGGATAATATGCAAGCTGTTGGCGTTTTTAAAGCTGCGCTAGAAGAATATCCTGCACATTATTTTACGCCTTTCTACAAGCTTACCGTATGAGGATTATTTCTGGAAAATGGGGTGGAAGAAGAATAAACCCACCTACGAACATGCCACATACAAGGCCTACCACAGATATTGCAAAAGAAGGTTTATTTAATATTTTACAAAATCGAATAAGTTTTGATGAAATTAAAACCTTGGATTTGTTTGGGGGTACTGGTTGTATTAGTTATGAATTAGCTTCTCGCGGCGCATCAAATCTTACCATAGTAGAAAAAGATCCAGTAATGTATGCATTTATACAAGATAATATCAAGAAATTAGGGTTAGAAGGAGGGAAGCTATTAAGAATGGATGTATTTTCTTTTCTGCAAAACTGTAAGGAACAATTTGATTTTATTTTTGCTGGTCCGCCTTATGCTTTAGGTACAATAGATGAATTACCGAAAATTATTGTTGCTAATAAGTTAATTGCTGATAGTGGTTTTTTTGTATTAGAACATACACCAAGAAATAATTATGAAAAGTTTGAAGGCTTTTCATTTGTACGCAATTATGGTACTACCTTATTTTCTTTTTTTGCCTCAACTTCTTTATCTACCAGCCAATAAGCTAATCTGCAGAGCTAGGATGCCGCTCACGGCCGCTCTTAGATTCAGAAAAAGATAGAAGTAAACTTAGTTGTAAAAAATTCTTTTTGATTTCAATTCCATTTCCAAAATTATCGAATCGATTTAACCAACCCCCTTGAATAGTTACTTGGTCATTAATTTGATAACCACCACCTACAAAAATTCTATTTTGTTCAAAGAAAACACCGCGATTATTGAGAAAAATTTCGTTGGATAAGCTGATATACCAAGTTTTCTCTTGCACCGTTAAGTTATTGATAGGCAAAATGGCATTAAGCCGATACCTAAATCTATTTCTATACGTATCATTTATAAAACGTTGTTCAAATCTATAGCGATGTTCTATTTTTAATCGATTGATATTATTACTTAAAACAAGTTGTTGCCAAATACGTATTTCATCGGCTAGCATAGGTGTTTTAAAAGAACCTGTTGGTTGATATGTATTGTATTTGCCAATAGCAAATAGGATGGATACATTTTTGGGAAGACTATAGCCAACACCTCCTTTGAATTCATGATAATGGTAATTGCTATAAAATTGCTGAGATCTTAATTGTGCTTCAAAAAATGCACTCCACTTTTTGTTGAAAGCATACTTAGAAGAGATAACATTCCATGTACCTAAACCGGGTGTTTGGGCTTTTGTTGTATTAAACACAGATAAGAAAAAAGCCATCAAGATGATGGCTTTAAAAGCGCTTTGGTATTGTTGATGAAGAGGATCCTTCATGCTATTAGAGATAATGGAACCATTGACGGGTGGCATCCCATTTTTCAAATTCTTTTGCTACTTCTGTGAGGAAGCTAGCACCAATACTTCCAT
>JBDKJW010000236.1:0-4138 GCA_039796395.1 Bacteroidota bacterium | reverse complement strand
AATATTGAACGCTGGCATTATATATGGGAAGAATGGGATAATGGTGGGTTTGGATTATGGGGTCATTTATTTGAACTGCATGGAGCCAAGTTAGCTTCTTTGGATATGGCTCCAACAACCGCGAATTTAGCCAAAGCAAAAGTGTATATCATTGTTGATCCAGATCATATCAAAGATAATCCTAGCCCTAATTATATAAATGAGCAATATGCAAATACAATCTTGAACTGGGTAAAACAAGGAGGCAAGCTTGTATTAATGGCAAATGATAGTAGTAATTGTGATTTAGTGCACACGAATATACTAGCGAAGAAAATTGGATTTCAGTTTACGGATAAGAGCATTAATATGGTGAAAGGAAACGAATTTGAAACTGGTTCGGTAATTACATTAGAGCATAATGAAGTACTTCCTGGCGAAATTAAAACGTATGTAAAAGAATTAAGTGTATTAGATGCAGGTAAGAAAACATCATTAGTTGCTACAAAAGAGAACGATGTGGTGATGGCCGTATATAAAATTGGGATGGGGTCGGTATTTGTAATTGGTGATCCATGGTTATACAATGAATATATTGATGGAAGAAAGTTACCCACATCATTTGAAAATTTCAAAGCGGCAAATGCTTTGGCAAAATGGTTGGTAAACTAATGCGGATAATTAGAATCATATTATGCATACTTGTGCTCAAGGTTCTTGTTGTGAACCTGTTAGCACAGCGTAAACTTATTGTGTCACCATCATTACCTAATAGCTTCAAGTCAATTCAAGCTGCTATTAATAGTATTGCCCCCAATAATAAGATTCCGATTATTATAGAAATTAAAAATGGAGTTTATAAAGAGAAAATTTATTTAAAAAATAACCATCTCATTTTTAGGGGAGAGAGTAGAGAACAAACGATTATTCAACAAACGATCGCCCGCGACGAATGGCGTTGCAGCAATCCAAGTGATTGGGGGGTGGCAACTATTAATGTTGATTCTTGTTCTGATATTCAATTTGAAAACCTTACTGTTATCAATGATTATGGAAAAGTAAATACAAGTAGTAAAACCATTGCTTGTGTAAATGATACGAGCGGAAAGAAATTAATTAGTATTACTAGTCATCAAATGGCTTTTCGAAGTTTTGCGGCTACTCGTTTACAGTTCAACCATTGCAGGTTTGTGGCTTATGGTGGAGATACGATGAGCCCATGGAACACGAACGATGGCATGTTCTACTTTAATGATTGTATTATAGAAGGAGGCGTAGATTTATTTTGTCCGCGCGGTTGGTCGCTCGCCGAAAATTGTATTTTTATTGCTAATACTGGTCCGGCAATTATTTGGCACGATGGGTCGGTGCATGAATCTTCTAAAACAGTATTAAGTAATTGTAGGTTTGAAGGGTATGATGGATTTAAGTTAGGCAGATATCATAGAGATGCACAGTTTTATTTGATGAATTGTTCTTTTGCAGCCAATATGGCTGATCAAGATATTTATCTGGTGCCAACAACGAATACCATTTTATGGGGAAGAAGAGTTTATTACTATAACTGTAGAAAGGATGGTATCGCATATAATTGGTATGCTAATAATGTGCTAAATAGTAAATTACCAATTGAACCTAATAAAATAAATGCAAGCTGGGTTTTTGAAAATAAGTGGACCCCCTCAATGAATTAAACATGAAGCTGAGTAAAAAGATACTTGAAACCATACCCAAGCGCAATTTGCAATTACCATCAATAGAACAGTTGGTTTTGCCAGAGCGTGTTATCCAATTTGGAACAGGCGTTTTATTAAGGGGGTTGCCAGATTATTTTATTCATCAAGCAAATAAAAATGGGTTGTTTAATGGGCGGGTTGTTGTTGTAAAGTCAACAGCCGTTGGGCAAACAGATGCATTTGATGCACAGGATGGATTATATACGCACTGTATAGAGGGAATTAAAGATGGTAAACAAGTGCAAGATTTCATCATTAATAGTGCTATTAGTAGGGTATTAGCAGCAAGTACAGACTGGATACAAATACTTCAGTTGGCTGAGCAGAGAGCTATAAATATTATTATCTCAAATGTTACTGAAGCTGGTTTTGTAATCGATAATGGAGATAAAATATTCGCGGATATACCTAAAAATTTCCCAGGTAAATTATTGGCACTATTGTATAAGCGGTATGTACATTTTAATGGTGCTTTGGATGCTGGATATATTATTCTACCAACAGAATTAGTTCCAGATAATGGCAATAAACTATTTGAGATGGTAAAGGAGTTGGCTATAATTAATTCATTACCCTTGTTGTTTATTGATTGGTTAAAAGAAGCAAATGATTTTTGTAACACCCTGGTAGATAGAATTGTACCAGGTAGGCCACCAAGCGACAGGCAATTGGCTATTCATGAAATAGTAGGATACGAAGATGATTTGATGATTGTTAGTGAGCCGTATGCGTTATGGGCCATTGAAAGCTGTAGACCATATACAAAAAAAACACTCTCCTTTGCTAACCAAGCGGGTATACTGGTTACTCCTTCTATCCTAAAATTCAGGGAACTTAAGTTACGCTTATTAAACGGCACACATACATTCAGCTGTGCTATTGCATCTATGATGGGTTTTGTTACTGTAAAAGATGCTATGGAGAACGATGTGTTTTGTGCCTATATTAAAAAATTAATGCATCAGGAAATAATCCCATGTGTGTTAAGTAAAGATATTTCAAGCAGCGAGGCTAATGATTTTGCAAATGATGTAATTGATAGATTTAAGAACCCTTATTTGGCGCATCGTTGGGAAAGTATTATGGTAGATGTAGCAGCAAAAATGAAAACACGTAATATTCCACTAATAGAAAAATCATTAGCCATACACAAAAAGGTACCTGTATTAATGGCTGTGGGCTATGCTGCTTTCTTAGTAGTTACAGGGATGTTTACCGGTGGTCAGCTAACTAGTAACACAAATTTTTTTGTATGGGATACTGATGATGCGCATCATTCTCTTTTTGAAGAAAAGACGCTTTTGTTAGCAGCAGTAATTGAAAAGGAGGGGGTTGAATTTTTATTAGCAGAATTGGTTTCACTGAAACAAATTGTAAATGAATAAGCGATATATTAAAATACATGGCAAAGATAATGTTTGGGTTGCGCTAAGTGATTTAGCTGCAGGGGAAACAGTATATGTAAACGATCATGCTATTGTTTTGATAGAAAATATACCTGCTAAACATAAGTTTTATGAAGTAGGGATGGAGGCAGGAACGGTTGTTACTATGTACGGTATTTTAGTGGGGCATGTAACTAAAATAGTACAAGCAGGCGAACGAATGTCGGTTGAAAATTTACACCATGCAACAGATACGTATAGCTATCGTAAGGTAAATTTTGAGTGGCAGGCACCTGATATTAGTGCATATGCCAATAAGCAATTTATGGGCTATCATAGAGCCGACGGACAAGTAGGTACTGCCAATTACTGGTTATTTATTCCAACCGTTTTTTGTGAGAATAGAAATTTAGATGTGTGAGAATAGAAATTTAGATGTTATAAAAGAAGCCTTACATAATTCACTCGGTTATGCTGTTACACCAAAGTATAAAGCATTTACGAATCAGTTAGTTGAAGCTTACGCAAAGGGTGAATCATTGGAGGATATTGATATTACTACGCTTGGAGCTATTTCTTCTTCCAACCGATTATTTTCAAATATAGATGGCATTAAATTTCTTACACACCAAGGTGGTTGTGGTGGTACCAGGCAAGATGCTGCCATATTGAGTAAACTGCTTGCGGCTTATGCAGATCATCCAAATGTAGCAGGTATTACTTTATTAAGCCTAGGTTGCCAAAATTTACAATTAGCCGATTTTAGAAATGATATTACAATACGTAATCCAAATTTCGATAAACCTTTATTGGTGTATGAACAGCAAAAGCCTTTAAGCGAAGAAGCGCTTATTAGTAATGCTATTAAAGATACTTTTAAAGCATTGGTTAAAGCCAATGAGCAAATAAGAAAACCGGCACCGCTAAGTAAATTGGTACTGGGTGTAAAATGTGGTGGAAGTGATGGTTTTAGTGGTATATCTGCAAACCCAGCAGTAGGTTATTGTAGCGATTTATTAGTTGCTCTGGGTGGTAAAG
>JBDKJW010000235.1:0-3612 GCA_039796395.1 Bacteroidota bacterium | reverse complement strand
ACAATTAAAGCAAACTTCCCTGCACGTATTGCTTTTAAAGTATCAAGTAAAGTAGATAGCAGAACTATTTTAGATGCGGGTGGGGCAGAACAATTAATTGGTAAAGGAGATATGCTGGTAAGCTATAATGGAGAAATTACCCGCTTGCAATGTGCTTTTGTTGACACACCAGAAGTAGAAAGTATTTGTGAATTTATTGGCGACCAACGTGGATATCCACAAGCCTTTTTATTGCCAGAATATGTGGATGAAAAAGAAATGGAAGGAAAAGACTTTGATGCTAGCGATAAAGACCCTTTGTTTGAAGATGCAGCTCGCTTAATCGTTCAGAGTCAGATGGGTTCCACCTCACTCATACAACGCCGTATGAAACTAGGTTATAATCGGGCGGGCAGATTAATGGATCAACTAGAAGCCGCTGGGGTTGTGGGGCCCAATCAGGGTAGTAAAGCCAGAGAGGTTTTATACAAAACAGAACACGAATTGGAGCAGTTTCTCGACTCAATGGCTTGATTTTTACCGATTTCAATTAAACTTCGCCGAGCCTTTGTAGTCGAACTAAGGCTAAAACCTATATTTGCAGCCTCAAATCAAATAGATGCGTAAATTATACACTTGCCTTTTTATATCCCTTTTTACTTTTTCATTTGTATTCGCGCAGAATGATCCAGCAGCTAAAAAAGTAATTGATGCATTTGGTGCAAAAGTTAAGGCCTCAAATGGCATTAATGCTGCATTCAGTTTGAATTCATTTACCAGCAAAGGTCGTTCAACAGGTACCAAAGCATTAAGTTTGAGTATGCGTGGTGAAAAATATATGTTGAAGCAGGGCAAAACAGAGATTATTTGCGATGGTAAAAATGTATACAATTTTGATGGTGCTAAAACAATTACAAAATCATCAGTTGAAGAAGGAGGCCAAACGTTGAGCCCTCAAAAATTATTAGCAGGTTCTTATGATAAAGATTTTACCTACAAATTGGTGTCATCTGCCGGAACCATGCACGAAATTGAGTTAAAACCTATTGATAATAGAAAGAATTTTCAAAAAGTAAATTTGTTCTTCGATAAAGCCAAAAGTACATTGGCAAAGGCACGTATTTTAGATAAGAGCAATAATATCACAGAGCTAAAAGTGAATACGATTAATCTTAACGCAAATTTGGCTGATGCACTCTTTGTTTTCAGTCCCAAAAAATATCCTAAAGACGTTGAGATAATCGATTAAGAAAAATTGTAGATTGAAGTTTATTTCAGTCTATGCGCTACATCATCATTTTATTTTTTGTCTTCTCCTTACAAACTAATGCGCAGTACAGCGCACGATTTGTAGTTACTGCTGCGGCCACACGTTTTAATGAAGATATTTATATCAGTGGTAATTTTAATAATTGGAATCCGCGGGATGAAAACTATAAACTAAAACCATTTGGGGGCTCTCGAAAAAGTATTGTATTGAAAGATGTTGCGGCAGGTACCTATGCTTTCAAATTTACACGCGGTAGCACTGCTAGTTTTGAATCTACTGCCGATGGTAGAGATATTGCAGATAGGGTAGTAGAAGTAAGTGCTGATATTTCTAATGAATTCACTATTGCAGGTTGGAAAGATGATTACCCCGAACGCCCTAAACGATATACGGCTAGTACACAAGTACGTATTATAGATACTGCTTTTAATATTCCTCAGTTAGATCGAAAAAGAAGAATATGGATTTATTTGCCTAAAAATTATGCAAGTGTGGGAAAAGCATTTCCAGTGTTATACATGCATGATGGGCAAAATCTTTTCAATGATCAAACAGCTTTTATGGGTGAGTGGGGTGTTGACGAATGTTTAGATACACTACAAGCAAAACTAGGTAAGGAGTGTATAGTTGTGGGTATTGATAATGGTGGTGCAAAACGCATGCAAGAGTACAATCCTTATGATCATGTTCAATTTGGTAAAGGAGAAGGCGCTGCTTATATCGACTTTATAGCCAAAACGCTGAAGCCCTATATTGATGCGAAATACAGAACAAGAAAAGGGGTTGATTACACATATATAGCTGGCAGCAGTATGGGTGGTTTAATAAGTTGGTATGCCATGATGAAATATCCTGATGTTTTTGGTGGCGCAGGTGTTTTTTCTCCCTCATTTTGGATATCACCACAAATAGCTGTGGATGCTACGATGTATAAAACTACAGGTAAGCCAAGGTTTTATTTTTATGCCGGACAAAAAGAAAGTCCGAACATGCAATCCGATATGGAAAAGATTGTTGATATACTCAAAAAGCAACCACAGTTTGATATTCGTACTGTTATTAATCCACTTGGCCAACATAAAGAATTATACTGGCAACAAGAATTTCCTGCTTTTTATAAATGGATGAGTGTAAACTGGTAACATGAAAAAAAATTATTGCTTACTCATTGCTATATGTATTGCTTTCATCGCAAATGCACAACTCGAAACCCGTAACTCTTATCCCGTAACTAAAAACCCGCTACCTTCCACTTTCCAGCTTAATTGGCTTGCCAATCCTTATTATTTATTTCTTCATTTTGGTCCGAATACATTTACTGGAAAAGAATGGGGTGATGGAAGAGAAAAAACGAAGGTATTCAATCCCACTGAGTTAGATTGCGAACAATGGTGTAGCGTAGCAAAAGCCGCCGGTGCAAAAGGTTTAATCATAACAGCAAAACATCACGATGGTTTTTGTTTATGGCCTAGCAAACTATCTACACATACGGTAAGAGAAGCGGGATTTAAACGAGATATTTTAGCAGAACTCTCCGCGGCTTGTAAAAAATATGGATTATTATTTGGGGTGTACTTATCTCCTTGGGATAGAAATCATCCTGATTATGGTACAGAAAAATACAACGATGTATATGTGGGTATGATGAAAGAAATTTTTGCTAATTATGGGCCTATTTGGGAGTTATGGTGGGATGGCGCAAATGGGGAAGGACCCAACGGCAAAAAACAAGTATACGATTGGAAGCGATATGAAAGTTTTGTGAGAGCAAATAGTCCACAAACTGTGGTATTCAGCGATATTGGTCCGGATATGCGCTGGGTAGGTAATGAACAAGGTTTTGCAGGTGAAACAAATTGGGCTCTACTCGATACTGCAGGATATAAAAGAGGGGAGGGAGCACCAGTTACGGATACATTACAAACAGGAAATTATAGGGGAAGAAATTTTATGCCTGCAGAAGTAGATGTGAGTATCCGTAAAGGATGGTTTTTCAGAGAAAGCGAAAATGAAACAGTAAAAACGGGTGATCAACTCATGGATATTTATTTAAAATCAGTTGGACGAAATGCGAATTTATTATTGAATGTACCGCCAGATACACGCGGTAAAATTCATGAGAAAGATTCAGCATCATTGGTAGCGTTTGCTGCTAAGCGGGAAGTATTATTAGGTGATGATGTGTTGAAAAAAGCCATGCGTAGAATTTCTGAACCCGATAAACAAAATCCTAATAAAAAATATAGCTGGTATTATATATTGAAAGAACCCGTGAAAATGAAGGGTTTGCATTTGCGTGAAGATTTAGTATACGGACAAAAAATTTCATCCCTTCAAATAACGGTGAGTAATAAAGGTGAAGC
>JBDKJW010000234.1:0-4148 GCA_039796395.1 Bacteroidota bacterium | reverse complement strand
CCCCAGCTATCCCCTAAATAGTCATAAAAATTAATATTACCAATACTCGTAGTAGCATCAAAGTTAGGTGCTAAATCTCCTAATCGTACACTCATAATTTGCTATTGAGCCACAAATATAATAATATCCTATTAAATTAGTAGGATAATAAATTAAAAATATTATTTTGCTTTCCTAATCGTTCTTGCTTTTTGCAAAGCCTTCTTCCCAAACTTATTCTTTACATCATCTATCGCTTTATACAGTTCTTCTTTTTTTTCCCCATCATCAAATAAAGAAGCCTGTAAAACATGTGATGTGAGCTCCGAGAGGCGAACCCCAATTAATCGAACGGGTTGACCCTTGCGATACAACTTGTGAAATAAATCGATAGCTGTAGGTATCAACTCATCATCACGCAAAGTATAAACGATAGTTGTTTGTTTAGAAGTAGTTTCAAAATTGGGGTAGCGGATTTTTACGGCAATACAACCTGTTAGTTTTTTATCCTGCCGTAACTCATAAGCAACACGTTCAGTAACCCTCATGTATACCTTGTGCCTTTCTCCATAAATCTCTACCCCATTTTCCTAATTGCTTATCTAATACCTCAATGGGGGTTTCACTTAATTCCTGAATGGTATGAATACCCATGGCCTTTAATTGCTGAAAACTATGCTCCCCTACGCCCGAAAATTTATTCACGGGTAATGGTGCTAAAAAAGCCTTCTCCATGCCCGGCTGTACAAATAAATAACCATTGGGCTTGGCTTCATCTGTAGCAATTTTTGCAATCATTTTGTTAGATGCTAAGCCGAATGAAATGGGCAATTTAGTAGCATCAATAATTTCATTGCGCAAATCTATCGCCCATTGATAAGGATCGAAAAATTTATCCATCCCCGTTAAATCAACATAAAATTCATCGATAGACGCTTTTTCAAACAGCGGCGCTTTGGCGGCAATGATATCTGTTACCCAACGAGAAAACCGACTGTATTCTCCTCGTGTTCCACGCACTAAAATAGCATGCGGACAAAGCTTCATCGCCTGCTTCATAGGCATGGCACTTCGTACCCCGAATTTTCTGGCTTCATAACTACAAGTAGTAACCACACCCCTATCGGCTGTACCACCTACTATCACCGCTTTTCCGCGTAGGGATGGATCATTCAATACTTCTACACTCACAAAAAATGAGTCTAAATCGTAATGAGCTATATAACGCTGTGGTGAAGCCATTCACAAATTTAACAAAACAAAATTTGGTGGTTTCATCATTACCCTACTAAATTTGTAGACTAATAAAATGAATTATGTCAACAAGAAACTTACACTTCGATACACTGCAATTACATGCCGGACAGCAAATAGACCCTACCACAAAAAGCAGGGCTGTACCCATTTATCAAACTACTTCTTATGCATTCGATAATGCCGAGCATGCAGCGAATTTATTTGGGCTGAAAGCATTCGGCAATATTTATACCCGCATCATGAACCCAACATCTGATGTGTTTGAACAACGCATTGCCGCTTTGGAAGGCGGTGTGGCGGCATTAGCGGTAGGGAGCGGACAAGCAGCGCAGTTCCTAGCACTCAATAATATTTTACAAACAGGTGATAATTTTATTACAACTTCATATTTATACGGCGGAACCTATAACCAATTTAAAGTAGCTTTCAAACGATTGGGTATTGAAGCCCGCTTTGCTAATGGTGATGATGTAGAAAGCTTTGTACCCCATATTGATAAAAATACAAAAGCGATTTACTTAGAAACTATTGGTAACCCCAGATTGAATATTCCCGACTTTGAAAAATTTGCTGCATTGGCAAAAGAATACGATTTACCATTAATCGTAGATAATACCTTTGGTGCGGGTGGTTATTTATTCAGACCATTAGAACATGGTGCCAATATTGTTGTAGAGAGTGCTACTAAGTGGATTGGCGGGCATGGTACAACCATTGGTGGTGTTATTATCGACGGTGGAAATTACAATTGGGGCAATGGAAAATTTCCGCAGTTTACGGAGCCAAGTGAAGGGTATCATGGATTAAAATTCTGGGATACATTTGGATATAATAATCCATTGGGTTTGCCCAATATTGCTTTTGTAATAAGAGCAAGAGTAGAGGGCTTACGCGATTTTGGCGCCCCACAATCTCCTTTCAATTCATTTCTTTTATTACAAGGTTTAGAAACACTAAGCTTACGTGTACAGCGGCATGTAGATAACGCATTAGCTTTAGCAACTTGGTTAGAAGAACAACCCGAAGTAGACTATGTATTATACCCTGGCTTAAAGAGCAACCCCTATCATACCCTTGCGAAAAAATATTTACAAAATGGTTTTGGTGGTGTATTACAATTTGGCGTAAAAGGCGGTAAACAAAAAGCAGCTGCCATTATTGATGCATTACAATTAGCTAGTCACTTAGCCAATGTAGGTGATGCGAAAACATTAGTTATTCATCCTGCATCTACTACACATGAACAATTGAGTGAAGTAGAACAAATTGCAAGTGGTGTAGCACCCAATCAAATACGCGTAAGCGTAGGCATTGAATATATCGAAGATATCAAAGCCGATTTTCAACAAGCATTTGAAAAAGTATTTCAACAGCGTGCCGTAACAGCGTAGATATGATAAGAGGCGACTTTACCTATAATCAAAGATTCAACTTAGAAAGTAATGAATATGTAGAAGAACTGCATTTAGCTTATCATTATACTGGTAAGTTAAATGCAACGGCTTCAAATGTTATATGGGTATTTCATGCGTTAACAGGCAATAGTAATATAGAAGATTGGTGGCCGGCCATTATTGGCAAAGGCAAATTGCTAGATCCCACTCATTTTTTTATTATTTGTGTAAACATGCCTGGCAGTTGCTATGGCTCATCGGGGCCACTGAGCATCAACCCTGCTACCCATCAGCCTTATTTACATAGCTTTCCATTATTCACCATTCATGATATGGTGCGCGCATACGCTTTGTTAAAAGATGCATTGGGTATTCGCAGTATTATGTTTGGCATTGGCGGATCAATGGGTGGACAACAATTACTCGCTTGGGCCGCGCAATCACCTAGTTTATTTAAAAATATTATTCCCATTACCACTAATGCGAAGCATAGCAATTGGGGGATTGCTTTTAACCAAGCACAGCGTAATGCAATAGAACAAGATGCAAATTGGGGCTTACCCATTCCAGAATCGGGCACAACAGGTATGAAATTAGCAAGAGCTATTGCAATGCTTAGCTATAGACATTATAAGCAGTATGAAAAAATAGAAGGTAGTTTGCAAGAAGAAAGAAATGTAATAAGCTATCAATTGCATCAAGGAGAAAAGCTTGCAGAAAGATTTAATGCCATTAGTTATTGGCTACTATCTAAAGCCATGGATCTGCATCATCTTCAAATAAATGAGCTAAAAAAGATAAGCGCCAATACGATGGTTATTGGTATTGATAATGATATTTTATTTCCGGTAGAAGAACAACAATTATTAGCAGCATATATTCCAAAAGCTATAGTACGCATTATTCGGTCCGATTATGGACACGATGGTTTCTTATTAGAAACTGCCCAGCTAAATCGTTTATTGAATGTTTTTGTAATTGAGAAAGCCATTTGTGGGGAATGCTTATCGGTATATATCTAGCAGCCCATCGGGTAAACTTAAATATACTTTACCTGCTACTCTATCAATTTTGTCAAGCGTTTCCGCATGTAAAGGAATCAATGCTTCATTGGCCCCTAGCATTACTTTTAATAACACCTGATGGGGTTGTTCTATTACTTCAACAATAGGCCCTAGATCTTCGTCTTCATCAGTAATAATATGATATCCCAATAATGAGATGGGGGCATCTTTACCTGCGAGTTTTCTAAAATCTGCATCTGCAAACCAAACTGGTTTTGTTTGAAACCGCGCAGCTTTTTCTTTTGTATCTATACCCTCTAGCTTTACAAAAGTTTCCGTTTCGTCTTTTGCTTTAGTAGATTCAATAAAATAAGGTAAATAGGAGCCTTTCACTTCTTCTACAAACAATACTTCTAATCCTTTAAGGGTAGATTTTTTTCCCAAAGAATGCTTTAATATCAATTCTCCTTTTACACCAAAAGAAGCGACAAATTTTCCGATTTGAATATAATTT
>JBDKJW010000233.1:0-3649 GCA_039796395.1 Bacteroidota bacterium | reverse complement strand
AATGCGCTTATCGGAGAAAAAATGGCCATTGTTTCCCCTAAAGTGCAAACTACCCGCCATCGTATTAAAGCATTCTTAAATAAACCAGGCGAATACCAAATTATTTTTTCAGATACCCCGGGTATCATTGATCCAAAATACAAACTCCATCATAAAATGATGGCGGCTGTGAAAACGGCTTTAGAAGATGCAGATTTAGCTTTGTTATTAGTAGATGTAAATGATGATCTTGACATTTGTGATCAAGTTTTTTCCGCCCTCAAATTGAAAGTGCCTTCTATTATTGTACTCAATAAAATAGATATAGCTGGTAACGGAAAAATTACGGCGGCCGAAGCTTTCTTTATGGATAAACCCTATTGTAAAGAAATTATTAAAATCGGCGCATTACAAAAAATACATCTTCAAAAACTGGTTAACAAAATTGTAAACCAATTACCTGAAGCTGCACCCTTTTATAGCGAAGATGATTTGAGTGATTTGCCAACACGATTTTTTGTAGCAGAATTAATTCGTGAAAAAATTTATGAACTCTTTGAAGATGAAATTCCTTATCATACAGCTGTTTTGATAAACGAATTCAAAGAAAAAGATAAGATTGTAAAAATTCAGGCCGATATTATTGTTCACCGCGAAACACAGAAAGCTATCTTAATTGGAGAGCGTGGAAATATGATTAAAGCTATAGGAACACGAGCAAGAATAGATATTGAAGCCTTTGTTCAACAAAAAGTATTTTTAGAATTATTTGTAAAAGTGCGCCCTAAATGGCGTGATAATGATTTGCAATTAAAAGAATATGGCTACCAGTAATGGGGCGATCACCTAAATTTTAAACCATGAGTTACACAGTTGCAATTGTAGGCCGGCCAAATGTTGGCAAGAGTACTTTCTTCAATCGCTTATTAGAACAGCGAAAAGCTATTGTAGATGATATTAGTGGCGTAACGCGTGATAGACAATATGGCGTAACAGATTGGAACGGAAAATCCTTCAATCTCATTGATACTGGAGGGTTTGTGCCAGCAAGTGATGATATCTTTGAAACAGAAATTCGCAAGCAAGTAAAAATAGCCATTGATGAAGCAAATGCTATCATCTTTATGGTTGATGTAGCAACGGGTATTACCGACTTAGATGAAGCCATGGCCGATTTATTGCGCAGAAGTAGTAAGCCTGTTTTTGTGGTAGTAAATAAGGTTGATAATGGTACGCGCGAATTAGAAGCTACTGAATTTTATAGCTTGGGTTTTGAACAAACTTTTTTCATCAGTAGTATCTCCGGAAGTGGTACCGGTGATTTGCTAGATGCGGTAGTTATCAATATCACACCAGAAGCAGCAGAAGAAACAGTAAGAGAAAATGAATTGCCTAAATTTGCCATTATCGGTCAGCCTAATGTTGGCAAATCTTCTCTACTTAATGCCCTAATAGGCGAAGAGCGTACGATTGTAAGTGATATTGCAGGTACCACACGTGATACGATTCATACACACTACAAGTTATTTCAAAAAGAATTTATTTTAATTGATACGGCGGGTATTCGTAAGAAAAGTAAAGAGAAAGATGATCTAGAATTTTACTCTATCATACGCGCTATTAAAGCCATGGATGAGGCAGATGTATGCTTATTAGTACTGGATGCAGATAAGGGCATTACCGCACAGGATATCACCATTTTTGCATTGGCTGCCCGTAAGGGTAAGGGTATTGTTGTATTAGTGAATAAATGGGATTTGGTAGAAAAAGAAACCAATACAGCTCGTGATTATGAACAACTGCTCAAAAAGAAAATGGCGCCATTTAGTGATGTACCTGTTCTTTTTATTTCCGTGAAAGATAAAACACGCATATTTAAAGCTATTGAAACGGGTTTACAGGTTTATGATAACAAACAACGAAAAGTACCAACTTCTAAATTGAATGATATCATGCTTAAAGCAGTAGCAAATTACCATGCGCCGGTAGTACGCGGACATTCAATAAAAATTAAATATGTTTCTCAATTGCCTACACACGTGCCTTCTTTTGCATTTTTCACCAATTTCCCAGATGATATAAAAACACCATATAAGAACTATTTGGAGAACCAGTTAAGGGCTAATTTCGACTATACAGGGGTGCCAATACGTATATTTTTTAGAAAAAAATAAAAAATTATCGTTAAAACTTGTAAAAATGGGATCAAATGCTATCTTTGCGGCCAATAAAACCAAAAAAAACAAGTACAATGAAAAAAGTATTCGCTATCCTCGCTGTTGCAGGTTTAATGACTGCATGTTCTAATGGAGAAAAAACTGAAGCTGCTGCTGATACTGCTGCTGCTAAAGTTGATACTGCTGCTGCAACTGTAGATACAACTGCTGTTAAAGTTGATACAACTGCTACTGCAGATACAACTAAGAAAATGTAATTAAGTACTCGTTACTTTAATATCACTTCTTGCAAGAAGGTCCTCCCGAAAAACGGGAGGATTTTTTTTGTGCCAGTTTGTACTAACAGACGCTTAAAATGCTAAATGGCATTAATATTGACTATTCACTGTTTCCCCGTTTTTGGAGGGTTATTTGTCAGGTTGACACAAATAAGTAAGCATGCTAAAAGAAAAGTTTAGTTTTTTAGGAGAAGATGAAACCGATTTTGTGCCCATTATACCTATTAATGAGCAAGAATCTGAGCAAGATAAGGCAATGGTTATTCCCACCGAATTAACTGTTTTGCCACTGCGCAATACCGTATTGTTTCCGGGGGTTGTAATTCCAATCACAGTGGGCCGAGATAAAAGTATTAAGGCGGTAAGTGATGTATATAAGGGAGATAAACTAATTGGCGTATTGGCACAAAAAGATGCCAATATAGAAGAGCCAGAACCCGGTGATCTTTGCAAAATTGGTACGGTGGCAAAAATTGTGAAACTCATTAAAATGCCAGATGGGGGAACCACCATCATCATTCAGGGGAAAAAACGTTTTGAATGGACGGAAATGGTAAGTGAAGACCCTTACTTTAAAGCGGCAATCCGTTTGTTTGAGGAGGAGGAAGCACCCGATACCGCAGATTTTCAGGCCTATGTAAGCAGTATTAAAGACCTGGCTTCTCAAATTGTACAGCTATCCCCCAATTTGCCTACGGAAGCGGCCATCATTTTAAAGAATATTGAGAATCCATCATTCCTCATAAACTTTGTAAGTAGCAATTTAAATTCCGACATTCAAGAGAAGCAATTATTGCTTGAAATGCAGGATATAAATGAAAGAGCTGTAAAGCTTATGCAAATTCTTCAAAGAGAATTGCAGTTTGCTGAACTAAAAAATAAAGTAACAAATAAAACGCGTACCGAGTTGGATAAGCAACAGCGCGATTATTTTTTGCAGCAACAATTAAAAAGTATCAAAGAAGAATTAGGGGGGGAGAGCAATGAAAGAGAGATTTCAGAAATGAAGAAAAAAGCAGAAACCAAAAAATGGCCAGAAACGGCCAAAGCTGCTTTTAAAACGGGGATCCAGAAATTAGAAAGAATGCATCCCTCTACACCAGATTATTCTGTTGTATACAATCACCTCGATTTGATGCTCGATTTGGAAGCGGCTGAACAGTGGCGCGTCGTCGCGGTAGCGTTTGACTTTGTTGGCATGTTCAGGCATCACAT
>JBDKJW010000232.1:0-3662 GCA_039796395.1 Bacteroidota bacterium | reverse complement strand
TATACTTTCAAAAAGTACGCGGGCTTCACCAGTTTCATTCAACTTAATATACTCCAATGCCAGTGCGTGACGTAAGAAATTATCCTTGGGGTTTTGTTGTAGCAATACTTGAATTTTAGCAATCCTATCCATTTCGCTAAGATAGTAAGCTTCTTCACCCTTATTGGCTATTTTTGGGGAAGAAAATTGAAAAAAATTAGGTAGAAATAATAGGCGGCGAACCAAAGCTCCCTATCTTTGTAATAGTTGCATAAACAACTAATTTAAAACGATAAATTTTACATATGAAGATTTTAGTTTGTGTGAGTAAAACACCCGACACTACGTCTAAAATTGCTTTTACCGATGGTGGTACTAAGTTTGATGAAGCCGGTGTACAATGGATTATCAATCCTTACGATGAATGGTATTCATTGGTACGAGCCATTGAATTGAAAGAGAAAGATGCAACCGTATCTATTAGTTTAGTAACAGTTGGGGGTGCAGATGCTGAGCCCATTATCCGCAAAGCCCTTGCATTGGGGGGTGATGAAGCAATTCGTATCAATACCGATAACAGTGATTCTTATTATATAGCTGCACAAATTGCGGCTGTTGCCAAAGCGGGTGCTTTTGATTTGGTTTTCACCGGAAAAGAAACCATTGATTATAACGGTTCATCAATCGGTGGTATGATTGCTGAATTGATAGACGCTCCTTATATTTCTTTAGCAACCAAATTTGAACTAGTAGGTACTACTGCAACGGTAACGCGTGAAATTGAAGGTGGAGAAGAAGTGGCGGAAGTATCGTTACCAGTAGTTGTTAGCTGTCAGAAGGGAGTGGCCGAACAGCGTATTCCGAATATGCGTGGTATTATGGCGGCACGTACGAAGCCATTAAAAGTAAATGAACCAGAAGCAGTAGATGCATTAACCAATATCGTAAGCTTTGAATTACCACCTGCCAAAGCCGGTGTGAAATTGGTGCCTGCAGATAATGTAGCAGAGCTCGTGCGTTTGTTACATGAAGAAGCGAAAGCTATTTAGACGATAGACCGTGGACGGTAGACCGTAGAAATCTGGAATCTTCAATCTGCAATTAGAATACACCAGATTGAAGATTGTAGATTAAAAAAATATAAACCTTATAAACTCATAACATGTCAGTTCTCATATTTATCGATCAGGCCGATGGCCATGTAAAAAAATCTTCTTTAGAAGTACTTACTTATGGTGCAAAACTAGCTACGCAATTGGGCGTTGCTGCAGAAGGTATTGTACTTGGAACAGTAGCAGATGATTTAGCCGCTTTAGGAAAATATGGTGTTAGTAAAATTCACCAAGTATCAAATGATATATTGAATCATGTAGATGCTCAAGTGTATGCAAAAGTAATAGCCGAAGCGGCCAACGCGAGCGGAGCGAGCGTTGTTGTTCTATCACATAACCAAACAGGTAAAGCCGTTGCATCACGCGTGGCTGCTCGTTTAAAAGCAGGTATCGTAGCTGGTGCTTGTGCATTGCCCGATACATCGAATGGTTTTGTAGTAAAGAAAACTGTTTTCTCTGGGAAAGCATTCGCCAATGTAAGTATCAACTCTCCTATCAAAGTAATTTCTTTAAACCCAAATAGTTTTACTACTAGCGCTGGCGAAGGAACCGCTACTGTTAGCGCATTAAGCGTAACAGTAGATACACCTAAAGTAAAAGTTACGGCAGTAAATAAAGTGAGCGGAGAAATTCCATTAACAGAAGCCGATATTGTAGTGAGTGGTGGACGAGGTTTAAAAGGACCGGAAAATTGGGGCATCTTATTAGATCTTGCCAAAGAGCTAGGCGCTGCAACCGCTTGTAGCCGACCAGTAGGTGATGCACATTGGAGACCGCATCATGAACACGTAGGACAAACAGGCGTTCAAGTAGCACCCAATTTGTACATCGCTATCGGTATCTCCGGTGCTATCCAACATTTAGCTGGTGTAAATAGAAGTAAAGTTATAGTGGTTATCAATAAAGACCCCGAAGCTCCTTTCTTCAAAGCCGCTGATTATGGTATCGTAGGTGATGCTTTTGAAGTTGTTCCGCAATTAACGGCGGAGATCAAGAAACTTCACGCGGGTGGCTAAGTAATCTACAATCTTCAATCTGGTTTGTATTTTCTTTATATGAAGATTCCAGATTGTAGATTGAAGATTATACTGTCACTCCTCCCTTCTCTACATAATCCTCCCTTCTGGGTGTAAATACATCTAGTATAAAACAATCTGTGATGGCGAGCCCGCTATGCGGCGTATTGGATGGAATAACAAATACTTGATTGGGTACAAGCTTATGCGCTACCCCGGCTACTGTGAGTTCGAACTCCCCGGCTAATACATATGATACTTGCTCATGTACATGCTGATGTAGCGGCAAATGCGCACCAGCAACAACTTTTACATGCGAATAAGTTGCAGAAGCTGTATGAATAAACTGCGCGGTATACCCTTCTATTAATGCCGATATGGGTAATTCATGAATATTATATAAAGCCATGAAATGTGTTTTTCCAAAGTTACAACGCAAATTGTGCTTGCTTATGAAAAAAATACTGTGTTTAATGAACTCTCCATAAACAAAAGATGCATTTCTCAAATTTGGCAATAGATTTGTACACTTATATTATGCGCAATCTGATTGATAGTACGTTGGGGCGATTAAGGCTCATTGGTTTTGCAGAAGGTATTTCCTTATTGGTATTATTATGTATCGCTATGCCATTAAAATATTTTGCTGGCAATCCAATACCCGTTAAAATTTGCGGTTGGATACATGGGATTTTGTTTATACAATACCTTTACCAAGCTTATTCGGCAAAAGAAGAATATAACTGGCCAATCTCCAGGCTCTTTATCGCTTTTATAGCTGCTTTTCTACCATTCGGTACTTTTATTTTCGATAATTGGCTAAAGAAACAAAAGATCTAGCCTTTTTTTGTGCCCTTTTTTAAGTTATTTTCGCGGGTATTATGAAGAAGATCGAACTGGAAATTGTGGCTCTCTCTCATAGCATTACACAAACCCATTCTTATGCGGTTGTGTTAGGTGAAACAAATGGATTAAGACGCTTACCCATTGTTATTGGCGGGTTTGAAGCACAAGCTATTGCGGTAGCCCTAGAACATATGCAACCTAGCCGTCCACTTACACACGATTTGATGAAAAACTTCATGAATGCTTTTGGGGTTGAATTGCAAGAGATCATCATCAGCGATTTACAAGAAGGCATTTTCTACTCAAAATTAGTATGCTATACAGAGAATGATACCGTTGAAATTGATAGTAGAACAAGTGATGCTTTGGCCCTTGCCGTTCGGTTTGGCTGTCCTATTTATACCTACGAAAATATTTTAGAGAACGCAGGTATTATGATGGATGATAGCAATCCAAAAAAGAAGGAAGCCGTTGGCGGATCTATTGAAGAACCAGGCGCTGCACGTGAAGATTTAAGTGCCATGAATATAGAAGACTTGAATATTTTATTAAATGAAGTATTAGAACAAGAAGATTATATCCGCGCCATTGCCATTAGAGATGAATTAAATAAAAGGAAGTAATTTCCTATTGATATGATAAGCTTCCCCAACTGCAAAATCAATTTAGGTTTGCATATTACCCGCAAACGTGCAGATGGTTACCACGA
>JBDKJW010000231.1:0-3698 GCA_039796395.1 Bacteroidota bacterium | reverse complement strand
TAATATTATATTGGTGGGAGACGCAGCCGGAATGATTACGCCACTTTGTGGCAATGGAATGAGTATGGCCATGCATGCCGCACATATTGCATTCGGTTTTCTCGATCAATTTTTAGAACATAGCATTGATAGAGAAACTATGGAAATAATGTATACGAAAGCTTGGAATAATGAGTTCGGGTTTAGAACAAAAACAGGCCGACTAGTTCAGCGATTTTTTGGTGGATCGGCTACAGGGTTAGTTATTAACCTTTTGCATAAATCAACCATACTATCACGCAAAATCATTTCTCTAACACATGGGAAGCCGTTTTAAAGCTATTTTTAACTAATCACAAGTTTTAGCATATTTTGTAATGTAAAATTTACTGGGAGCATTGCTCAAGGTTGCTAAACAAGTTACACAAGTAGAATCTGCAGTCTCAGGTTCTTTTAAAAGTTTCACATTAAATACTAAGCCCGATCTATCAGCAGTTAATGTTTGCGGCATGGCAGCTAAACTTTGGCAAGTAAACCGAGTAGTAAAAACATGATCATATATTTTTCCTTCTAAAGCAAAGCCATCTACCCCTAAGTTGTAATATTTACTATCCTGTATTTGTAATATGGCATCACCACATACTTCTTTGATTAGTTTTACAGATACACATGCTGTTGGCAAATCGGTTTCATCTTTTGTACAAGCAGCAAGTGTAATTATTCCTATTCCTAAAATCAATAAAAGCTTTTTCATTGTATTTTAATTTTAGTGTTGACCCAAAAAGAGTAGGGAGCGTTGCATGGAAGATTTATATTATTAAGCCTTTGGTTTAAAAGGTTAATATTTGAATAATTATATGTTTAAATTTACTAAATGGAAGAGATTATAATAAAATTGGGAATTTCTTAAACCGATTATTCATTAAGAGCGACAATGTAAAAAACAGTATCAATAAAATAGAGCATGCCGTTTTGTGTAAGTACATTTTCGTCATGAAGACCTTCTAAGATCAAACAAAATTCTTCGTTATAATAGTCATGATTTTTAGTATTGTGAAAGCCATTAGTTTAAAGAAATAATTTTACAACTTTTAAATCTGTTTTTTCGGTAGCTTTTACAAATGGTTGTTCAACCACAGCATAAATGACAGATTGATTCTTGTGAAATCCTATTAATTTATATGCAGTATCAGGAAAAAATAAATTGTTGAGTAATAGGTTGTGAAAGTAATCAATTCAAGTTGCGTAATAAATGGAATCATTCAATTTTAATACAGAAGTGCCATCTTTTAAATAAACTTTTTGTTCTGCTCCTTGGGATACGTATAACTCAATATTGATATTATCTATCCAAAAATTATTGTCATCAACAAATTGAATTAGTCTCTTTGTTTTTCTTCTTTGAGTTGCTGTTGGTTTTTAGCCATTGCGCCTGTTCCTTGGCTTCTTTTAAGGTAACTGCAGGTTGTTTGGATAAGATGGTGATGCTTAACTTAACTCTTTCCTGAAAGGATATGTTGTATCTCATCTTTCATTTAATTTTTGCTAGTATAAAGATAGCCAATTTAAAACAATTTAAAATTTGCGTTAGTAACCCCTCACCTCTAGCTACAAAAAATGGGCTAAAACTAGCTTGGGTCGTCTCCAAATGAAGAACGCCTCTTCAACTTCGTTGAAAAGGCGTTTGTAGAGCGTACGGGAATCGAACCCGTGATTCCTCCGTGAAAGGGAGGTGTCTTAACCCCTTGACCAACGCTCCAATTGTTTTTCGGAGTGCAAAAATAGGGGTAGGAAGCCTTTCAGCCAAACTTTTTCGATTCTTTATTAAAAGGGTATGGATTTATGCCCCGATTCCTTGTAAATTTGCCACCTATTCCGCTTTTATCATCTAAAAATTCAAGAAAATGAGTACAGTTAAAGTGGCCATTAATGGTTTTGGAAGAATTGGCCGTTTGGTTTTCCGTCAGATTTACAACATGCAAGGTATTGATGTGGTTGCTATTAATGATTTAACAAGCCCCCAAGTATTGGCTCATTTATTAAAATATGATAGTGCTCAAGGTCGCTTTGATGCAACAGTTACATCAACTGAAGATGCCATCGTAGTAAATGGGGATACAGTAAAAATATATGCACAAAAAGATCCGGCACAAATTCCTTGGGGTGCACATGGGGTAGATGTAGTAATTGAATCTACCGGTTTCTTTACCGATAAAGACAAAGCTGAGGCACACTTAAAAGCTGGTGCAAAACGCGTAGTTATTTCCGCACCTGCAACTGGCGATTTAAAAACAGTAGTATTTAATGTGAACCATAATATCTTAGATGGTTCTGAAACGATTATCTCTTGCGCATCTTGTACTACCAATTGCTTAGCACCAATGGCGAAAGTATTGAGCGACAATTATGGTATTCAGGCAGGTAGTATGACAACCATTCATGCCTATACAAATGATCAGAATACATTAGATGCGCCACATGCAAAAGGAGATTTAAGAAGAGCACGCGCTGCCGCAGCTAATATTGTTCCAAATAGCACTGGTGCTGCAAAAGCTATTGGTTTAGTATTGCCAGAATTAAAAGGTAAACTGGATGGTGGTGCACAACGTGTTCCAACAATTACGGGTTCATTAACTGAGTTGGTTTCTGTATTAGGTAAAAAAGTAACATTAGATGAAATTAATGCCGCAATGAAAGCTGCTAGCAATGAAAGCTTTGGATATACCGAAGATGAAATTGTAAGTAGTGATATTGTAGGTATGCATTTTGGTTCTTTATTCGATGCTACACAAACTAAAGTTATTACCAATGGTGATACACAAATTGTAAAAACAGTGAGTTGGTACGATAATGAAATGAGTTATGTTAGTCAGTTAGTAAGAACAGTAAAATATTTTGCGCAGTTAATCAGCAAATAATTAACGGTAACTTATATTAAACCCCGACAATACTGTCGGGGTTTTTTTATGCCTTATTTTGCCTAAATTGCCGATCTAAATTGCATTTCATGAGTAGTTTTTCTGCGCATTCATTTAAAGGAGAAAAAGCATTGATTAGAGTAGATTTTAATGTGCCGCTCGATAAGGAAACCAGAGCGGTAACAGATGATACGCGTATCAGAGCCGCTATTCCAACAATCACAAAAATTTTGAATGATGGCGGAAGTGTGCTATTAATGAGCCATTTAGGTAGACCAAAAGAGGGGCCTGAAGAAAAAAGTTCATTGAAGCATGTGCTAACTACTTTGCAGTTACTTATTGATGCTGCAACGGGTAAACATATATCAATTCATTTTGCCAATGATTGTATTGGTGCTGAAGCAATAGAGAAGTCTAAGGCGTTACAAGCCGGAGAAATTTTGATACTAGAGAACTTGCGCTTTTATAAGGAAGAAGAAAAGGGAGATGCTGTTTTTGCCGAAAAATTGAGCAAACTAGGGGATGTATATATTAATGATGCATTTGGAACAGCACATCGTGCACATGCATCAACAGCAGTAATTGCGCAGTTCTTTGCAGCAGGAAAAAAAATGTTTGGTTTATTGATGGAAGGTGAGGTGAAAGCAGCAGAGCAAGTGTTGTTAAAGGCCGAGAAACCTTTCACAGCAATTATTGGCGGGGCTAAAGTGAGTGATAAAATTTTGATTATTGAAAATTTATTAGAGCGTGCCACTGATATTATTATTGGTGGTGGTATGGCTTATACATTTATGAAAGCCA
>JBDKJW010000230.1:0-3724 GCA_039796395.1 Bacteroidota bacterium | reverse complement strand
GCGTCGGCAATATTAAATACCGGGCGGAAGAATTCAAATTCATCGCCCCCCACAAAGGGAATCCAAGAAGGGTAATGCGCATTTTGAATAATGGGGAAGTAGAGCATATCTACTACTTTACCATGAAACAATCCCGCATAGCCACCACCAGCGGGAAATAGTTTAGCAACAGATTCTGGTATATAGGGAATACTGTTTTCGAAAATGAGTCCGTAAAACAAGCTGTCGATAAGATTACCCAAAGCACCTGCATAAATAAGGCTAGCACAAATGATGAAGCCCTTGTGGTACTTCTTTTTGATAAAATCTTTGAGGAGAAAACTACCCCAGATAACAGCCACTAATCGAAATAAAGTAAGTGCAATTTTACCAAAGCCACCACCAAATTTCCAACCCCAAGCCATGCCTTCATTTTCTACGAAATGGAGCCTAAACCAGTTACCAATGATGCGATGTTCTTCACCCGCATAGTAATTGAGTTTAATATAAAACTTTAAAGCCTGATCGGCAATAATGATAGCCGCAATTAAAAAAATAACTTGTTTCGCTTTCACGTAATCTAATTTAATCAAAGATAACTACTCTTCTACATATACCCTTTTTACACGTGCATGAATACCCGTGAGTATTTCGTAAGCAATGGTGCCGCTTCGGGTGGCTAATTCATGCGCGGTAATGTTCGGTCCCATTACTTCTACTATATCTCCCGCAACCACATCTGGTAAATCAGTAATATCGAGCATGGTCATATCCATACAAACATTCCCCATAACAGGTGCATAGCCACTTGCAAATTTCATCCTCCCTACTCCATTCCCTAATTTCCTACTATAGCCATCTGCATAACCAATTCGTACCGTTGCAATACGACTATCGCGCAACGCAAGGCCGGCTCGGCCATAACCCACTGTTTCACCTGCTTTTATGCTGCGTACTTGTGCTACCGTTGTTTTTAATAAGGCTACTGGTTCGGTATGCAACTGCGCGGCACCACTATCTGCCCCATACAAACCTATGCCCAAACGAACCATATTGTATTGTGCAGCAGGTAAGCGCAAAATGGCTGCCGTATTCGCAATATGCTTGATGCAATCATAGCCAATAGTATCGTGTATTTTTTTGTATCCCGCTTCAAAAACAGCTAACTGGTATTTGGTAAATTCATCATGAATAGCAGATTCACTGGCTACTAAGTGACTAAATACAGATTTCACAACAAAAGGAGCAGCTAGCAAAAACTGGGCAAGTTCATCAACTTCATCGGCATCGAAACCAAGTCTATTCATACCCGTATTTAATTTCAAGTGAATCGGATAATGGGTTATACCTGCATTCTTTAAATAGGTACAAAAAGCCTTAGCCATATCCATCGAAAAAATTTCAGGCTCAAGTTGGTTATGTATGATCGTATGAAAAGCACTTTCATCGGCACTCATTACCATAATGGGCAATTTAATACCCGCCTGCCGCAATGCAACACCCTCATCAGCATAGGCTACTGCTACATAATCAACGCCTTGTTGTGCAAGTTTTCTTGCAATCTCTGCATCACCAGCACCATAGCCAAAAGCCTTTACCATTACCATGAGTTTTGTGCCCGGATGCAATACTTGTTGGTACTTTTTTAAATTACGCACCATGGCCGACAAATTAATCTCCATCACCGTTTGATGTACCTGCTTTTCAAGCCAATGTGCAATTTGCTCTAGTTCAAATACCCTCGCTCCCTTTACTAAAATATACTCATTACTAAACTGCTTGTGATATACTTGCGATAAAAACTGTAAGGCTGTTTCAACATGAGCAACATTTATTTTCGTTGGTGTATCAATAGCTGAAAGATATTCGCCCCATTGTTTGCCGATAGCGAAGAGTCGATTGATGCCATTACTAATAAGCAAATCAATAACCGTATCGTATAAATTTTTATCATCCATCCCCGATTGAAAAATATCGGATAAAATAACCGTCGTTTTTTGCGTACCCGCTTGTTCTTTTAAGAAATTCAATGCCAGCCTAAGTGATACTAAATCATTGCTATAACTATCATTCAATACAAAAGATTGATTCACTGCTTTGCGTAACTGCATGCGCATTTCAACAGGCGTAAGCTGTAGAACCCTTTCCTGTATGGTATACCAAGAATACTTAAGTTCTAACAATAATGCTACACAAGTAACAATATTGATGATCGACACTTCATCTTCGAATGGAACCAAGAGTTGATAGAAAATTTCTTTATAGCCAAACAGCACCTGCGACCCTAGTTCGTGTTTTTCAACAGATCCTATTTGAATATCTTCAGGTACATGAATAAGCAATGATACTTTTTCGAAGAGCTTGAATTTCTCTTGTTTTTTTTCTTCCCTATTAATAAAACCTTCATCATGTGCTGCACCTATATTCGTGAAAATACCAATGCTAGGATTGATAATCGGTACCAAATTTTGCATTTCATTTCGGGTAGAAATACCCGCTTCAAAAATGCCGAGTGTGTGTTGCTTATCTATCTGCCAAACACTTAAGGGTACGCCTATTTGGGAATTATAGCTACGCGGACTTCTTACAATATTATAATCTTGTTGCAACAACTGATATAACCATTCTTTTACCATGGTTTTACCATTGCTACCCGTAATAGCGATAATAGGAATATTGAATTGTTTGCGGTGGTATGCCGCTAATTGCTGTAAGGCTTTTATGGTATCTGATACATGAAAAAACACAGCATCCGGAAAATCTGTTGTATCAATAACTTGATCCAATACAAAAGCCCTCACTCCTTTTGCATATAGCGGTTCAATAAACTGTGCACCTGTTCTTCTAGCACCCGTTATGGCAAAGAATAGGGTTTGTTCCGGAAAAATAACTTTTCTACTATCCGTTTCTATATAGCCAATGGTGCGCGTACCATTTTCTAAAAGCGGTATACCAAATAAGGTTGATATGGATTGAAGGGTATATGTCATTTTATAAAGAGCCGTCTTCAATATCTATCGGCGTACCTTTCTTTTTAGCAAACATGGAATAAAATATGGAACCTGAGATACATAAAACAATTACACCTAATGAAATAACCACCTGTGTTGGTTTACTAATCCACTCGCTGATATAATGTTCACCCAACATTTTAACACCAATAAATACCAATACAATGGCAATACCTTGTTGCAAATAATCGAATTTAGATACAGCCCCTCTTAATAAAAAGAATAAAGAGCGTAAGCCTAATACGGCAAAAATATTTGAGGTATAAATAATGAGCGGATCTTTTGAAATACCCATTACAGCAGGTATAGAATCTAATGCAAAAACCAAATCAACCGCTGCCAGAATAATAACTACTACAAATAAAGTAGTATAGGCGGGTTTACCATTTTCGCGAACAATATATTTACCATTACCATCATGATCTACCAGGGGCAGGAACTTTTGTAAGAACTTAAAGATCTTCGATTCTTTGGGGTTGAATTGTTCATCCCCATCTGCCGTAAACATGGTATATCCTGTGTACACTAAAAAAGCACCGAATAGCAATAATAACCATTCAAACCGAGCCACTAGTGCCACGCCAACCGTAATAAAAATAATACGAAATAAAATGGCCATGAGTATACCCACTAACAACACACGCGAATAATATTTTTCTTTAACAGAGAAAGCACTAAAAATGAGAATGAATACAAAAATATTATCGATACTTAAACTCCACTCCATTAAATAA